>NZ_JBFSPI010000127.1:0-8445 GCF_041464685.1 Vibrio sp. 10N.237.312.B06 | reverse complement strand
GTCAAACCTATGCGAGTCACCCCAGCAGAGCTGGGGGTTTATCAATGTTTAATTAGTAATGCAATAAGCAAGATTTATACCCAAACCTTGCCACTGCGTCTAGCTTTATTCGTTTAGCAAGCATCAATCGCGTTTTTAACACGCTTATCTGATACTGGGTAAGGTGTACCGAGTTGCTGTGCGAAGAAGCTTACACGAAGCTCTTCTATCATCCAACGCACCTCTTTTACATTTTCTGGAACCGCGATCCCTTTTGGAATTTTATTCAGCAGCTCTTTGTAATCATTCATTACAGAGTCCACTTTGATCATATGAAGGCGATCTTTATTCGGATCAATCGGCAGTTTTTCCATTCGGCGCTCTATCGCTTTCATATAGCGTAGAATATCCGGCAAGCGTTTCCAGCCGCATTCTGTGGCAAACCCCTTAAAAATCAAACCTTCTATTTGAGCTTTAATGTCTGAAAGCGCAAATGCCATTGAAAGATCGACACGCCCTTTCAGCTTCTTACTGATGGCGAATGCCGTGGTTAGGATGGTTTCAACCTGTTGAGCAATCTCAACAACCGTATCACCTAGCTCTGCACGTACGTGTTCTTTTAGAGCTTCAAACTGCTCTGGCTCCCAAACTATGCCGCCCTTCTGCTCTATCAGCTTATCAATACCACAAGCGATACAGTCATCGATAAGATCGAGCACCTGTCCGTATGGGTTGAAGTACAAACCGAGCTTAGATTTGTTCGGTAAATTCGAGTGCAAGTATTTGATCGGCGATGGCACGTTCAACAGAATTAAACGACGCTGACCCGATTTCATTGCAGTGATCTGCTCTTGCTCTGTTTCGAACAATTTGATCTCTACGCTGTCTTTGGTGTCCACCAGTGCTGGGAAGGCTTTAACATCATAGCCACCACGTTTCTGCTGGTAGACTTTTGGTAACTCACCAAAGCTCCACGTATGCAGGTTTTGCTGCTCAATGTCATCGTCTGCCACTTTAGAAAGTGTTTCTTGAACCTTGTCTTTCAGGCTCTCTTTCAACTCATGCAGGTCTTTCTGCTCTTTCAGTTTACGCTTACGATGATCCACAGCACGGAATGTTACCTTTAAGTGCTCTGGAATCTGGTCTAACTTCCAGTCATCACGTACCACTTCCACACCAGTCATGCGGCGCAGCTCTTTCTCAAGAGAATCCAACAACGGAGCTTCAAGTGGCGTTACTCGAGCCAAGAACGCATCGGCATAGTTTGGCGCAGGCACAAAGTTACGGCGTAGCGTTTTTGGTAACGACTTAATTAGGCTAATCACCAGTTCCTGACGTAGGCCTGGGATCTGCCAATCAAAACCGTTCTGGTCTATTTGGTTCAAGATAGGCAGCGGAATGTGTACCGTTACACCATCGTTGTCATCGCCCGGCTCAAATTGGTAGCTCAGCTTCAGCTTGATACCATTTTGATGCCAGAAGTTCGGGTAATCCAAATCAGTAACGTGGCTAGCATCGCCTCGGAACAGCATCGACTTTTCAAAGTTAAGCAGTTCCGGTGTTTTCTGGCTGGTCTTCTTCCACCATGTGTCGAAGTGACGTCCTGAAACCGCCTCTTCACCAACACGTTGGTCATAAAAGTCGAACAGTTCATCATCGTCGATCAAGATGTCACGACGACGCGATTTATGTTCTAGCTCTTCCACTTCTTGTAGAAGCTTACGGTTTTGTTTGAAGAAGGCATGTTTAGTTTCCCACTCACCTTCAACAAGTGCGCTACGTACAAACAACTCACGGCTGACGGTTGCGTCAATCGCACCGTAGTTTACTAAGCGTTTTGGAATGATTGGGATTCCGTAAAGCATCACTTTTTCGTGTGCCATTACTGCCGCTTGCTTCTTCGACCAATGTGGTTCGCTGTAGCTACGCTTAATCAAGTGTTTCGCTAATGGCTCAATCCATTCAGGCTGAATTTTGGCGATAACACGGCCCCAAAGTTTTGAGGTCTCCACAAGCTCAGCAGACATGATCCACTTAGGCTGTTTCTTAAATAGGCCAGACGCTGGGAAGATATGGAAGCGTGCGTTACGAGCACCTTGATATTCATTCTTCTCTTGGTCTTTCATACCGATGTGTGAAAGCAGACCTGATAGTAATGACATGTGGATGCCATCGTAGCTGCCCGGCTCTGTATTCAGCTTGGTATCTAATTCACGCATCGCTTGGTGAATTTGGAAATACACATCTTGCCATTCACGGATACGTAAATAGTTCAGGTAATCTTGCTTACACTGTTTGCGGAACTGGTTACTCGACAGCTCTTTTTGTTGCTGCTTAACGTAATCCCAAAGGTTCACAAACGTGATGAAATCTGACTCTTTATCGAAGAAGCGCTTGTGCTTATCGTCAGACGATTGTTGCTTGTCTGATGGACGCTCACGCGGATCTTGAATCGACAATGCAGAAGCAATCACCATCACTTCGTGCAGGCATCGATTACTTGGCGCTTCAATCACCATACGCGCTAAACGTGGATCAATCGGCAGCTTAGCGAGCTTGCGACCTATCGCCGTTAGCTTCTTCTTGTCGTCGCCATGATTCTTGTTTTTGTTTGCAGACGGTTCGACTGTCGCGATCGCACCCAACTCTTCAAGCAGCCTTACACCATCTTGAATATTACGTTTATCTGGCGCTTCAACAAATGGGAATGCTTGAATGTCGCCTAGGCCTAACGCTGTCATCTGAAGGATAACCGATGCTAGGTTAGTACGAAGAATCTCAGGGTCAGTAAACTCTGGGCGTGATTCAAAATCTTCCTCAGAGTACAGGCGAATACAGATACCTTCAGCAACACGACCACAACGACCTTTACGCTGGTTAGCACTCGCTTGAGACACTGGCTCAATCGGTAGGCGCTGTACTTTAGTGCGGTAGCTGTAACGGCTGATACGCGCCGTACCCGGGTCGATGACATACTTAATACCCGGAACGGTTAACGAGGTTTCTGCCACGTTGGTCGCCAGAACGATGCGTCGACCAGTATGAGACTGGAAGATACGGTTCTGTTCACCCGCAGAAAGGCGTGCGTAAAGCGGAACAATTTCGGTATCACGCAAGTTACGTTTACTTAAAGAGTCCGCGGTATCACGAATCTCACGCTCACCGTTCATGAAGATCAAGATATCGCCTTGGCCTTCATCACACAGCTCATCAACGGCTTCAAAGATACCTTCGATTTGATCGCGGTCTGAATCACTGTCATCACCACCTAGTGGGCGGTAACGCGTATCTACTGGGTAAGTACGGCCTGACACTTCAATGATCGGCGCGTTGTTAAAGTGCTTCGAGAAACGCTCAGGATCGATAGTCGCCGACGTGATAATCACTTTCAAGTCAGGACGCTTTGGTAGAAGCTCTCTCAAGTAACCCATGATGAAGTCGATGTTCAGGCTACGTTCGTGCGCTTCATCGATAATGATGGTGTCGTACTGGCTTAAGAAACGGTCGTGTTGAATTTCCGCCAGTAGAATACCGTCGGTCATCAATTTGATTTGGGTGTTTTCAGAAATTTGGTCGTTGAATCGAACCTTGTAACCAACGAACTCACCCAACTGCGTTTCCATCTCTTCCGCAATACGGTTTGCAACCGAACGCGCCGCAAGACGACGAGGCTGAGTATGACCAATTAGGCCAAAACGACCTCGGCCAAGCTCAGAACAGATCTTGGGTAACTGAGTAGTTTTACCCGACCCCGTTTCACCCGCCACGATAACTACTTGGTTTTCAGCAATGGCTTTCGCAATATCATCGCGCTTTTGGCTTACTGGGAGAATCTCTGGGTATTCGATGGTTGGTTTCTGCGCAGCACGCTGAGTTGCCGTCATCATTGACTTAGCAATATCTAACGCAATCTCATCGAAGACAGCGTGCTTAGATTGTTCGTTCTTGATTTTACTCGCGCCAGTAATTCGCTTACTCAAGCGGAAGCGATCGCGCATCATACATTCGTGGAGCGCTTTACGAAGAGATACTGGGCTATTCTGAGATGATTTTGTCTTTGTCGCTGATTGTTCAGCATTTAATTGTTTAGCAGGTCGGTTCGATGCAGGCTTATTTGATTTCGCTTTGCTCTGTGAAGAACTTGGCTGTGCTGCATTCTTGTTGTTATCTGCTTTTTCCGGAGACGAAGTCAAAGCGTGTCCTATTCTTGTACTTATTAAACTCGCGCGATTATATCACAAGTCTCAAACAAAAAAGCCTGACAACAAAGGGAAAACCTTTTGCTATCAGGCTGATTAGTCACTCTCACGTTAGTAAAAGCGATGGAAGCGTGACGAACGCAAACCGAATGTTTCAAAAATCACAGTTAAAAACTAAACGCTAAAAACGCCTGTTATAAACTGCCTGCTAAAAAACGCGCTTAAAACTCGTACTGTAGATAAACCGTGTTGTAGTTACTGCCGCCTTTGATTCGACCAAACTGAGAGGCGTTTTCAAAAATAGCAGAACGGTGATGCAACGAATAGCCGAACCATAAGTTGTTCAGGTCATTCTTACCCACCAAATCGCCTACGTTTACATCGACCGAAAAGTCGAGATAATTAAGCAAGTGGCTCCCGTTATAACCCTTCTCTTTCATCTCTTTCGCTTCGATGTAAGTCAGCGAATCGATGTAAGACATACCTTCTGCCACACCAACACGCCATTGTGTCGGCCAGTCGAAAGTGTAATACGCTTTGATAGCGACAATGTATTCAGTGCTGCTTGACTGAACCTCTGAATTCCAGTGATGCGCGATACCCGGTGTTAAGTAGATGTCCAATGGGAAACCGAAGATCTCATCGGTTAACGGGTGGCCATAGAAGAAGGAGGTCAACTGGTTGTTGTATTCGTCTTTCTCCCTGTTGAATTTCATGATGTCGCCAATATTCGATGGCGTCGCCCAGCCGTGTGCAACACGTAAATACGGCGCATTGCTCAGCTTAGGTTTTGGCGCTTTGGTTTTATCATTGAAAAAGCCAAAACCAAGGTAAAGTTCGCCTTGATAACGGTCTTCAACAATCGACGAATCGTAAGCGTTGTCATCCAGTCGAGTCACACTGGTTGAACCCAATAAGTATAAGTTCGAAACCACATGGTAACGCGCTTCTACACCGACATTCAGGTCCACACCTGCGCCGATGGTTTCATTGGCTGCTGAGTAATACTCGCTGTTGAAATCCGCACTTTTGTAGCGCAGTGTCGCACGCGGAGTGAACTCCCAGTCTCCGGTTTCATACTTAGCTTTCGCACGTAAGTTACCGTGAAAATTGAATTCACTGTCGCTCATTAACTCCGTTTCGACAGACCAAGGCCCATCAAGTTGGTAAGTCAGTTGAGCACCAAAGTCCGCCGTATCACCTTCAATTTCATTCTGCTCAGAAGCAGGGATATCAATAAAGCGCATGCGAGAGATAGCATTAAGAGACCATTTCTCGTCATCGGGTTGATAAAGGTAAGCACCCATCTCAGTTCCATCAATGAACACATAGTCGTTCTTGAAAAATAGCATTGGAACAAAAGAGCTAACCGTTTGGTCGCCACCTGACGTGTCGTAAGGAATACTTGCCGTACGAAACATTGCAGCGATGCCCCACTCTTGCTCTTCAGCGGCCCACGCATTCGCACTTAGGAAAACGCTACTGACGAAAACAACGCCCGACGAAGCGAGAGTCGGTAAATATTTGAGCTTCATTCTTATGTAATTACTCTTTGTAATAAATTTTGTGTTACTGAATAGACATTTATTAGCCATAACGGCTAACTAATTTTAGGTTTGAGCGGCATTGACCGTTACAATGTAGAATATTCTCGGTTAAATGAAAGCATTGTGAAAGTCTCCGAATTACAAAACATTATAGATCACTTACCCAAAGATTCCGATCCGGATATTGTTATTGGTGAGGCATGGTTGCCCGAGCGTTTGGTGAATACCAACCTAGACGGCGACATGCTATTTCTTGAGTTCGATAATGCCCCTGAAGACAATCAAGGGGATGAAGAAGGCCGTGGTTTTGTTGAACACGAAATTGCTATGATTCGTGAAAAACTGGAGCAAGTGTTAGACGACACATCCGATACCAAGACCAAAGCCGATGCCCTATTGGCAATATTTCTAATGGGTCATGAACTTTCTAGCTCGGAAGTTATCGAACTCCTGGAAGCAGATGGTTCTGAAACACCTGAGTCTGACATAACAGAGCCTGAAACGAACAAGCTCGAAACAAAACAACACCACGACGACTAGCCACCAACGATTTTAGGTACCGTATTGAAACCCTCTACGACATCATCTCTTCCCCTGTTACTCGCCGGACCCATTTTAAGAAAAACGACTGCAACTGAAGTCGTACTTTGGTTAGCCACCAGCTCGCCTCTGACAGGCAGAGCCGAACTGTATACCCGTAATTCTGACGTAGAGCCAGACCAACCGTTTTATACCTCATCGCTTGAAGATCATGATTCGATTCAAATCGGTACACATGCGTGGGTAACGCTCATCCGCTTACAAGGCGAGTTCCCGACTAATACACTTCTAGAGTATGACGTTCACACAGAGTCAGGCTCATTAAAAGAGCTTGCCCCTCACCTTGTTTACAACGGTAAATCTCGCGTTGAGTTTAAGATATCGACCTCGGCTGATTACATTCTTCATGGCTCTTGCCGTAATCCACATCATCCAAGCAAAGACAGCCTAGTCGCAGCAGATAACAAGATTGCCGATCAAACCGTCGCTGAAAGACCCGATATGCTGATGATGAGCGGCGATCAGATCTACGCTGACCATGTGGCAGGCCCAACACTTGATGCTATTCAGCAAGTGATTCAATTGCTTGGCCTAGTGGGAGAGAGCTTACCGACTGACTCGCAAGTTAACCGAATCAACAGCAGTGACGCCTTATTTGAGAGCGAATATCACTTATATCAACGTGATCAGTACTTGCCACACCACACCACTTCAGAATCCATGCTCGATAAGTTCTTCCCGAATCGTGGCGTACCGATTTTTAGCTCTACCGATTGTGAAAACCACTTGGTCACGCTGTCTGAGTTTATCGCGATGTACCTGTTAGTTTGGTCGCCGACACTGTGGCAGTGTGTCAATCGAGAGCGCTTAATTGAGAATAACTTCACTCAAGGTGGACGCCAATTAACACCGACTGAGCAGCAACAGTGGCGTGATGAAAGCGTCATCATGGATGATTTCATTGCTGGCTTACCGCAAGTACAACGTCTGTTCGCACATATCCCTACGTACATGATCTTTGATGATCACGATGTGACCGATGATTGGAACCTTACCGTGGGTTGGGAACATGCCGTAGACCAAAACCAGTTCGCAACTCAAGTCATTGGTAACGGCCTTGCGGCCTACTGGATGTGTCAGGGCTGGGGTAATAAACCGGAGAGCTTCGACGAGACATTCATCGAGCAAGCAAAACAGCTTTTTATCGATCAACCGCGCGTTCTTAAACAAACGCATGACGTTGAACAAACGGACAACCTTAAACAAACGAACAGTGAAACCGGCGATGCCGCGACTACTCACTCTGTTAGCGACATCGAGCCAAACAAGCATCGAGCCTTCATTGAAATGCTGAGTCGCTTTGAGGAGTGGCATTACACAATAGATACTTCACCCAAAGTCATTGTGTTGGATACGCGAACCCGTCGTTGGCGTTCGGAATCTCGTATGAATAAACCTTCAGGTTTGATGGACTGGGAGGCCTTGATTGAATTTCAACATCAATTGATGCATCAAGATAAAGTCGTGATCGTTTCAGCTGCACCGATGTTTGGCGTGAAGTTTATTGAAACATTGCAAAAGATGGCGACTACAATTGGTAAGCCATTGGTGATTGACGCTGAAAACTGGATGGCACATCCGGGCAGTGCCAATACGCTGATCAGTATCTTTACCCATACCAAAACACCGACCAATTTCGTGGTGCTTTCGGGCGATGTTCACTACTCCTTTGCTTACGATATCAAGCTTAGATACCGCCGAAATAGCCCGAACATTTATCAAATCACCTGTAGTGGCATTAAAAATCAATTCCCAGCGCCGCTGCTTAAATTCTGTGATGTGTGGGACCGCCTGTTATACAGTCCTCGCTCAGTTTTGAACTATTTCACCAAGCGAAAGCGCTTAAAGATCGAGAAGCGAAGCCCAGACAATCAAACCTTCTATCGCCTTTCAAACCGAAGTGCGATTGGTGAATTAAGGTTAGATAGCGACGGGAAGCCGCAAGCGATTACGACGTTAAGTGGTGACGGTAAAACCACCCGCTTTCCTGAACCTTACTAGGGCGTGTTGACCTTTCGAGCTAATTTTTGCAGCGAGTTGCTGGGTATTTATACAAGACAGAGGCTTCGATGTGTAGCTAGCCTACATGAGAAGCCGATAACGTAGTAGAAATGACCAGC
>NZ_JBFSPI010000126.1:0-8720 GCF_041464685.1 Vibrio sp. 10N.237.312.B06 | reverse complement strand
AGACTCGCTACACTGTGCGATCTAAACACCTTAAATGATAGGTGTTGGCTCATTGAGCGGCATTTTTGTAACGGTAATCTAGTCACTTTATTAAATACTCTGGTTAGAGTATTTAACTAGGATTTAAGCATTACTTACTTGCGACTTTTAGACCTGCGTTTACATCAACAATGTCTTGTTCGCTTAGCGTACCAACAGCTTGACGAAGCTGAAGTACACTTAGGATGTAGTTGTAACGAGCATCTGAAAGGTTCTTGTTGGCATCGTATAGACGACGAGTTGAATCTAGTACGTCAACGATAGTACGAGTACCTACATCAAAACCTGCTTCTGTAGCTTCTAGAGCCGACTGAGCAGAAACAACAGACTGTTCGTAAGCGCGTAGCACACCAATTGAAGCACTGATGTTGTTGTTGAAGGCACGAACGTCTTTCACAACGCTACGGTAAGTCGCTTCAAGATCTTCACTTGCTGCAACGTAGTTGTATTCAGCCTGTTTAGTCAAAGAAGTTGTACTACCACCTGTGTATAGAGGCACAACTAAATTTAAGCCGACGTTTAGGTTATCTTGGTCGTAGTCTTGAGAGCTTTTTGACTGATCTGCAATAGAGTAGTTACCGTCTAAGGTTAGGCTAGGTAGGTGGCCAGAACTTGCTAGCGTGATGTTATCTTTAGCGATATCTTGATCAATACGTGATGCCAATAGCTTCAGGTTTTTCTCTTGAGCTTGCTCAACCAGTGCAACAGCAGATTCAGACGATTTGCTTGCTGAGAAGCGGTCTGTATCTAAGATGTTTAGGTTAGAGTGCTCTTGACCTGTGATTTCACGTAGACCTTCGTAGTTATTAATCAGAGTGTTCTCTGCTAAAACTTCATCAGCCAAAACACCATCGTACTGAGCTTGCGCATCATGCACATCGGTGATGGCAGAAAGGCCAACTTCAAAGCGCTGCTTAGTTTGTTCCAGTTGACGAGCAACTGCGGCTTTTTCTGCACGAACAAACTCTAGGCTATCTTGAGCACGAAGTACTTCGAAGTAAGCGGTAGCAACACGAAGGATCAGAGCTTGTTGCTCTGCTGCGTATGAAGAATCAGCTTGGCGAGCTTTTTTCTCTGCTGTATCTAGCGTGATCCAAGAAGAGCGCTTGTACAGCTCCTGAGAAAAGTAAATTCCAGCTCCCCATTGATTGCTGTCATTATTTACATCACTTCGCTCACCACGGTTGATGTCGTAGTTAGCTCTCAAGTCAATTTGTGGTAGCAAATCACTACGGTTTGACGTTACTGCTTCAAAAGCGGCATCGCGCTTCGCTGCTGAACGAAGAAGTTGAGGATCGTTCTGTTTTGCTTGGTCGTAAACCTCAGCTAGCGTATCAGCGAAAGCTGACGAACTCAGGCTGCCAATTGCTGCACTGATAAATAGTGGAAGCAGTTTTTTCATTTTCCTATTCCTGCCTTTAATGGAATTTTCTTTAAAAGAGTTTAACCCAGTTTGGTGGTAATTTACTCGAAACTTTGCACTTTTTTACAGTTAACTGTCCACTTGTGCAATATTTATTTTTTAAAACTTAACTTTAATTATAAGTTTTATACTAAAAGTTGAACCTTATCCTTGGTAGTTAACTCGGACAATGAGTAAACTATAAGATCACTTAGTGAGGTATCAAATGCAACAGTATGACAATCAACGACATGAGTTTACTCCGCAAGATGTGGAAATAGTCTCAAAAGAGACGCTGTTTCGTGGTTTTTTCAAAATGGTTAAGTACACATTTAAACATAGACTGTTTGAGGGCGGCTGGAGCCAACCAATCGAGCGTGAGATGTTTGAGCGTGGACATGCTGCCGCTTTGCTACCTTATGATCCTGTACGTGACGAAGTCGTGATCGTCGAACAGATCCGTGTCGGTGCTCTAGATCATGAGAACCCGTGGCAATACGAAATTGTTGCTGGGATTATTGATACCGATGAATCACCACAAGATGTTGCTCGTCGTGAGGCGATGGAAGAAGCGGGGGTCGACGTCGGATCTGTATTGCCTATTACTTCGTATTATCCTTCATCCGGTGGTTGCTCAGAAAAGCTAGACGTCTTTGTTGGCTGTGTTGACGCCACGACAGCAAAAGGGGTTCACGGATTGGATTACGAAGGTGAAGATATTCGCGTACAAGTGATGAGTCGCGAAGAGGCTTATCAGTTAGTAAAAGACGGTGTGTTTGAAAATGGCGCCACGATCATTGCGCTGCAGTGGCTACAATTGAACTACCAAGAATTACAGTTAGAGTGGATAGATTAACGTCATGCCAAATATAGCAGTCAAAAAACCGTATCATGTCGATCTGGCTGAATTGATGCGAGTTTACGAGACTAACTATGCCAAACTTAATGCTCTGTTACCGGTTGAGCATGAGGTTGGTGACGTTCGCTGTTACCAAGCCGTTAATATGGTGTATCAATTGACAGTGAATGAGGTCACAAAATACACCACATTAATAGATATATGTCAGAGTGACGCGATGCCAGTGTTTCCTTTGCCAAAAATGTCTGTCAGGCTATATCACGACGCTCGAGTTGCAGAAGTGTGCGCTAGCGGGGATTTTTCGCGAGTCAAAGCAAAATATGACTATCCCAACACAAAACTTCTGCAAAAGGATGAGAAATTTCAATTGAACAAATTTCTTGGGGAATGGTTAACGTTTTGTTTAAAAACGGGTATCAGCCGAACTCCAGTTTCTTTTTAATTGAGCTTATTTAAAAACACTTTTAAAGTCTAAACAGTAACGTATCTGGATTTGTTATTTTGGAATTATCACACACTTCAAAATTTGATGAGAGCAGTATTAAGCTTGTACAGCTAACGGACACGCATTTATTTGCGCCGAGCAATGGCAGCTTATTAAGCATCAACACTCAAGATAGCTTTCGTGCTGTAGTCGATGCCATTGTTAGTCAGGGCTTTGACTATCAAGCGATTTTAGCAACCGGTGATATTTCTCAAGATCACAGTGCTGAGTCGTACCAAAAATTTGAGTCAGGAATTCAACCTTTGGATAAACCGTGTTACTGGTTGCCAGGGAATCATGACTTCAAACCGAATATGGGCAGTGTTTTACCATCACCACAAATACAGTGCGTTGAGCATGTCTTGCTAGGCAATAATTGGCAGATGGTGATGCTGGACTCGCAAGTGGTTGGCGTGCCTCACGGACGTCTCAGTGATCAACAGCTTGATCTACTAGAACAAAAGCTAACCGAATTTCCCGAACGTAATACCTTGGTTCTGCTGCACCACCATCCACTATTGGTTGGCAGTGCATGGCTGGATCAACATAATCTGAAAGATGCTGATCAATTTTGGGAAGTGGTTCAACAGCACACCAATGTGAAAGCCGTACTGTGTGGTCACGTTCATCAAGACATGAATCGAGATCATCATGGTGTACAAGTCATGGCAACACCGTCGACTTGTGTGCAATTCAAACCTAATTCAGATGACTTTGCGGTTGATACTTTGTCGCCTGGTTGGAGAGAGATTGAATTGCATCAAGATGGATCAGTAAGCACGCAAGTTCGCCGTTTACCTCATGGACAATTCTTACCTGATTTTGAAGCGGCAGGTTATTGATGTTTGATTCTGAACAGCAAGCCGCTAAGCCGCCACTGCTTCTCTATATTCACGGTTTTAACAGTTCATCTCGTTCTCACAAAGCAACGGTGATGGCTGACTATTGCGCGGAGCATCGTCCTGATATCAAGGTGATGACACCTCAACTGCCGAGTTTTCCTCAGCAAGCGGCCATTTATTTGCAGCAACTGGTGGAGCAATATAAAGAGCAATATCAGATAGCGTTGGTAGGTAGCTCGTTGGGTGGCTATCTTTCAACATGGCTGAATAGTCACTATGGCTTTAAAGCTGTGGTTGTGAACCCAGCCGTTAAGCCGTATGAGCTTCTTGCTGACTATTTAGGTGAACAAGTAAATCCATATACAGAAGAGCGATATGTTCTGGAAACAAAACATATCAATGAACTGAAGGCGTTAGAGGTTCCGGCTATCGCTCAGCCGAGTGACTTCTGGTTACTTCAGCAAACGGAAGACGAAGTTCTGGATTACCGACAAGCGGTAGAGAAGTACCAAGGTGCAGTACAGACAGTAGAAGAGGGGGGGGATCATAGCTTTGTTAATTTTGAACGCTACCCCCAACAAATCATCACCTTTCTAAATCTTTAATCTGTTTCAGCAATCAAGTAATTTTCTCTTGTTTGACTGTTATTTCATCTATCAGTGGTGAAATATCATAGTTTGATGCCTTAGTTTTTGAACTAGCTTGACATCATTACTCAGCTTCCAGACTATATTCCCCAATACTTCGCTCGTTCGCTCTACTATGACGGTTCATAGTAATGATTTCGCTTTAGTCAAACTAGAGCCAGCGAACTGACGCCAACTTTTTGAGTAAACTCCGTATTATGACTGAACAATATAATGCAAAAGACCTCGAGGTACTTGAAGGTCTCGACCCCGTGCGACATCGCCCGGGAATGTATACCGAGACAGAAAGACCAAACCACCTTGCCCAAGAAGTCATTGATAACTCGGTTGATGAAGCACTAGCGGGACACGCTAAGAAGATTAAAGTCGTGTTGCATGCTGACCAATCGTTAGAAGTGACGGATGATGGCCGTGGTATGCCGGTTGATATCCACCCTGAAAAAGGGATCTCAGGTGTTGAGCTGATTTTAACTAAGCTCCACTCTGGCGGTAAGTTCTCGAACAATAACTACAAGTTTTCAGGTGGTTTGCACGGGGTAGGTATCTCGGTGGTAAACGCGTTGTCAAAACGTGTTGAAGTGACGGTTCGCCGTGACGGTCAGGTACATGAAATTGCCCTTGAAGGTGGTCATGCCGTAACGGATCTTACTGTTACAGGTACTTGTGGTCATCGCAATACAGGTACGACGGTACATTTTTGGCCAGATCCAAAATATTTCGATAGCTCTAAATTTTCGACACTTCGTCTAATTAACAACCTACGTGCAAAAGCAGTTCTTTGCCCAGGTTTAGAAATTACCTTTGTCGACAAGGTTGGCGGTGAAGAACATAAATGGTTCTATGAAGATGGCCTAAAAGACTACCTTGCCGAAGGCGTGAAAGGTTACACCTTACTTCCTGAAGAACCGTATGTTGGCGAATTCGTAGCTGAAACAGAAATGGCAAACTGGGCGATCATTTGGCAGCCAGAAGGCGGTGATATGATCACCGAAAGTTACGTGAACTTAGTACCGACTAAACAAGGTGGTACACACGTAAACGGTCTTCGCCAAGGTCTGCTTGATGCAATGCGTGAGTTCTGTGAATTCCGCAACTTGCTACCACGTGGGGTTAAGCTAACGGGCGACGATATTTTCGATCGCTGTTCGTACGTACTCTCGGTGAAGATGCAAGATCCGCAGTTTGCTGGTCAAACAAAAGAGCGCTTGTCTTCTCGTCAAACCGCTGCGTTTGTTTCTGGTGTGGTAAAAGATGCGTTTAGCTTGTGGTTGAACGAAAAACCACAACTGGCAGAACAGTTAGCTGAAGCTTGTATTGCGAATGCTCACCGTCGTATGCGCGCAAGCAAAAAGGTTGTGCGTAAGAAGATCGCTTCAGGCCCAGCATTACCGGGTAAGCTAACCGATTGTTCGGTTCAAGATTTAAGTCGTACCGAAATCTTCTTCGTGGAAGGGGACTCGGCGGGTGGTTCTGCTAAACAAGCACGTGATCGTGAGTTCCAAGCGGTGATGCCACTTCGCGGTAAGATCCTAAATACATGGGAAGTGTCAGCGGACCAAGTATTGGCTTCACAAGAAGTACATGATATTTCGGTTGCTCTGGGTATCGATCCCGATAACGATGACTTGTCAGGCCTGCGTTACGGTAAGATCTGTATCCTTGCCGATGCGGACTCGGATGGTCTTCATATCGCGACACTGCTATGTGCACTATTTACTCGCCATTTCCATGCATTGGTTGAAGCGGGTCATATCTATGTGGCAATGCCCCCTCTGTATCGTATCGATTGCGGTAAAGAAGTGTTCTACGCACTCGATGACGCAGAGAAAGACGGTGTGCTTGAGCGACTATCGCAGAAGAAAGCCAAGATCAACGTGCAACGATTCAAAGGTCTGGGTGAAATGAACCCACTTCAGTTGCGTGAAACCACCATGGATCCAAACACCCGTCGCCTTGTTCAATTAACGATTGATGACAACGAAGCGACCAACGAGATGATGGACATGCTGCTTGGTAAAAAACGTGCAGATGATCGCCGTACATGGCTACAGACTAACGGTGATATGGCCGAGGTATAATGGATGTCTAACGAAATTACATATGATGGCGTTGAACAGCTGCCAATGCGCAAGTTCACCGAAGATGCCTACTTAAATTACTCAATGTACGTGATCATGGATCGTGCATTACCGTATATCGGTGATGGCTTGAAGCCAGTACAGCGTCGTATTATCTACGCGATGTCTGAGCTGGGCTTATCAGCTGCATCGAAATACAAAAAATCAGCACGTACCGTTGGTGACGTATTAGGTAAGTATCACCCACACGGTGACTCTGCTTGTTACGAAGCGATGGTATTGATGGCGCAGCCGTTCTCTTACCGCTACCCATTGGTAGATGGTCAAGGTAACTGGGGTGCTCCGGACGACCCGAAATCGTTCGCTGCGATGCGTTATACCGAAGCAAAATTATCTAAGTTTGCTGAGGTTCTTCTAGGTGAACTAGGTCAAGGCACCGTTGATTGGCAACCAAACTTTGATGGCACCATGAAAGAGCCTCAAATGTTGCCTGCACGTCTGCCTCACATCTTACTTAACGGTATTACTGGTATCGCGGTAGGTATGGCGACTGACATCCCGCCTCACAATGTCCGTGAAGTGGCGAACGCAGCGATTCACTTGATTGATACGCCGAAAGCTGAACTTCCAGATGTGATGGGTTTCATTCAAGGCCCTGATTACCCGACAGAGGCTGAGATTATTTCACCGAAGTCGGACATCGAAAAGATCTACCGTACAGGACGTGGCAGTATCAAGATGCGCGCGGTTTGGCACAAGGAAGGCTCTGATATTGTTATCACGGCTTTACCTCATCAAGTGTCAGGTGCGAAATTACTTGAGCAAATTGCTAACCAGATGCGCGCTAAGAAGCTGCCAATGGTTGACGACTTGCGTGATGAATCGGATCACGAGAACCCAACTCGCATCGTTGTCGTTCCTCGTTCAAACCGTATCGACTGTGACCAATTGATGAGTCACCTATTCGCTTCGACGGATCTAGAGAAAAACTTCCGCGTTAACTTGAACATGATTGGTTTAGACAATCGTCCTCAAGTGAAAGGCCTAGTTCAAATTCTGAAAGAGTGGATTGAGTTCCGTCGCACGACCGTTCGCCGTCGTTTGCAGTACCGTTTAGATAAAGTACTAGCACGTTTGCACATTTTAGAAGGTTTGCTTGCTGCTTATCTTAATATCGATGAAGTGATTGAAATCATTCGTACAGAAGACGAACCATGTCCTGTATTGATGAGCCGTTTCAACATTTCTGAAATTCAAGCCAATGCTATTCTTGATATTAAACTTCGTAACTTAGCTAAGTTAGAAGAGTTTAAAATCCGAGCGGAACAAGAAGAGCTTGAAGCTGAACGCGAAAAGCTTGAAAAGCTACTCGGTTCAGAGCGTCGCTTGAATACGTTGATCAAGAAAGAAATCCAAGCCGATGCAGATAAATACGGCGATGATCGTCGTTCACCTCTGATTGAGCGTGCTGAAGCGAAAGCGCTAACAGAACGCGACTTAGTACCAAGCGAACCAATCACGGTTGTGTTGTCTGAGAAAGGTTGGATTCGTCATGCTAAAGGGCATGAAGTTGATGCTGAAGGCTTGAACTACAAATCTGGTGATAAGTTCTTAGCGAGTGCTAAGGGTAAGAGTAACCAACAAGCGGTGTTCCTTGGCAGTGATGGCCGAAGCTACTCCCTTGAATCTCATTCATTACCGTCGGCACGTAGCCAAGGTGAGCCAATTACAGGCCGCCTGAACGTCAGCCCAGGTACTTCGATTCGCCAAGTGGTGATGGGAGAGAATGAACAATTATGGTTAGTCGGTTCTGATGCAGGTTATGGCTTTGTTTGTAAGGGTAGCGATCTGCTGTCAAAGAACAAGAGCGGTAAAGCGTTAGTTAACTTGCCACAAGCTTCTGAAGTGATGTTGCCAAGCCCTATTGCTGACTTGGACAGTAATCAGATTCTGGCAATTACTAACCAAGGCCGTATGTTGTTGTTCCCTATTAAAGACCTACCTCAGCTGAGCAAAGGTAAAGGCAACAAGATCATCAACATCCCTTCTGCGAAAGCAAAAGAGCGTGAAGAGTTTGTATCGCATCTGATGGCTATTCCAGAGAATGCAACGCTGACTATTTACGCGGGCAAACGTAAACTTGGCTTGAAACCTGCGGATCTTGAAAACTTCCGTGGTGAGCGTGGTCGTCGTGGTGGTCTGCTCCCAAGAGGTTTGCAGCGTGTGACTCGCATCGATATCGATGAACCTAGTGACGCCTAGTTTTGATTGAGTTTATCATTAGCTTTGATTGATAAAAGAAAACCCAGCTTAAGAGCCAACACCTATCATTTAAGGTGTTTAGATCGCACAGTGTAGCGAGTCTTACT
>NZ_JBFSPI010000125.1:0-9100 GCF_041464685.1 Vibrio sp. 10N.237.312.B06 | reverse complement strand
AAAAGCAGCATTCACCTCTGCTATCAAAAAGTTTTTTAATGTGACGCTACCAAAAATTGCAGGCTCACTTGTATCCAGAATTACGGATAATTTTCAGATGTTGAAGCCTGCATTTTCAAGTTGAACGGGTATAATTAACTTTTAAAGTTAATTGTTGAGCGTTTTAAACCACCCTAACAGACCCTGGCAGGGGTGAGGGCTAACCGCTTGTGAATAGCTCACTGTTTCGGCAATGGGTTTAGCATTCGAAGTTACATGGTTTTTTCTGGCAATCTTGCCTAGCACGGGTTAGCCTTTGTGTAATGTGATACTGTACAATGAAAAAAGAGAAAGCAATTAAAGAGCCGACAACTTCGGCTCTTTAATTCTTAATATTCTGGGTTAATTAGATTAGATAAAACTATGTTAAATTTTTACATAAAAATGTTTCTTATAGGGTGTTTATTAACATCTGTCAGTCATGCTGCGAGCGCGGATGTGGGCCGAGAACGGTGGATTGAGAACTTAAATCGAATGGCCGATCCCGTTTTAGTTTCTCTTAGTGAAGAAACTCTCAAAAAGTCTATACCAAATATACAGGGACCGTTTAAGAAAGGTTATGGCGTTCGAAGCAAGTTTGCTCCACTAGAGGCATTTGGCCGTCTGATGGCAGGTATGGCACCATGGCTAGAACTAGGGCCTGACGATACCGAAGAAGGTAAGCTAAGGGAAAAATATATTCTTCTTGCACATAAGGCAGTTAGTAATGCTGTAAACCCTCAATCACCTGATTATATGAATTTTGATTTTGATAAGCAGCCACTGGTAGATTCGGCCTATCTAGCCCAGGCATTCCTGCGTGCACCAAAACAACTATGGCAGCGTTTGCCTGAGCAAGATAAGCAGAATGTCATTGTCGCAATGCGTAAGGTTAATAACATTGTAGATACGTCTTATAGTAACTGGCTGCTATTTGGAGCAATGGTAGAGACGTTCTTACTCGAAGTTACGGGGGAAGCTCAGGTAGCCCGGATAGAGTTTGGTGTTGTAAAGCATATGGAATGGTATGTGGGAGATGGCTTTTATTCTGATGGCCCAGAATTCCACCGTGATTATTATAACTCTTATGTTATTCAACCCATGCTTATAGATATATTGACAGTACTTAAGAAACATGAACATTCATTGGGTAAAAAGTATTACGAAAAGGTACTGCAGAGATCGTCACGCTATGCTGCAGTGTTGGAACGTATGATTTCACCAGAAGGTACTTATCCAATTGTAGGTCGCTCATCTGTCTATCGTTTTAGTGCTTTCCAGAGCCTGGCTCAAATGGCCTTAATGAGGCAATTACCAAAAGACCTTCCAGAAGGACAGGTTCGTGCTGCCTTATCAGCCGTGATGGAACGTTTCTTTTCTGACTACCCCAAAAGCAATTTTGATAAAGAGGGTTGGTTGAAAATAGGCGTTATTGGAGAGCAGATAAATCAAGCTGAACCATATATATCATCAGGCAGTGTATATATGAACTCTCTTGGCTTTTTGGTTCTGGGCTTGCCGGCAGAACATAGTTTCTGGACTAGTAGGGCTAAGCCTTGGACTCAAAAACGGATCTGGGCTGGTGAACCTGATGTTATGCGGGATGGCTACTTTAGAGAGAAAAAATAACCTCGTTCTATAGTGTATTTGTCGTGACTTTGAAAGTCGTTTTTTTATTCTGGTTTGAACCTTTAGTCAGATTATAGTCATCACTGGGTGATCTGAATATGTGTAAAGGCATAGTATAGTTGGTGTAGACACTTTGCCGCCATTTATCGATGTTTATCCTTCTAACTTATTGATATATTAGGATTTAAGTGCATGGTAAGACCACGTATTAAACCACCCGAATCGCTAGTTAACGATGATTAGTCAATCACCCGAATAAAAAAGGCTCACATTTCTGTGAGCCTTTGTCGTATTTAGGAGGGTCCAAATCAATGGACTGCGTCATGGCTAATGTCAAGCAAGCGGTAAGTCTGCAACCACCTGGTTGAACGTGATACGAGCATTCTGAGCTTGCTCAGATAACTCGATTTTTTTCGCTTGTGCGGCACTAAGATTACTCTCGGCCTGCTCAAGTGCTTGTTGTAGGTTCTCTGGTAACTCGTGAGTTTCCATTTGTGCACCTTGTTCTAGCACATAAGCGCGAATTTCTTTCTTCACTGCGGCAAGTTCTGTGTAAGCAACACGCTCAAGTTCTGCAGCTTCTTGTGCTGCATCTCTTTCTTTCTCAAATTGAGCCAGTGCCAT
Organism: Vibrio sp. 10N.237.312.B06; assembly: GCF_041464685.1. Taxonomy (NCBI): domain Bacteria; kingdom Pseudomonadati; phylum Pseudomonadota; class Gammaproteobacteria; order Vibrionales; family Vibrionaceae; genus Vibrio; species Vibrio sp. 10N.237.312.B06. The sequence continues at coordinate 6,829 of NZ_JBFSPI010000125.1, read as the reverse complement.
ACCTTCTGCAGACCAAGGGTCCATATCTGGTAGTTCTTCGATATTGATCGTTGGCTCGATGTACGCGTCTTGATGGCGTAGATCGAGGCTCGTTGCACGAACCGCTGAAATCATCAGCATCACAGAGATCACCAGTAGCGGTAAGCCACCAACTATTGCTGCCGTTTGTAGCGTACTTAGACCACCCAAGAACATCAGAATCGTTGGCAAGAACGACAGTGTGAATGCCCAGAACATACGGTTCCAACGCATTGGCTCTTCGGTCACGTTATTTTGCACAACAGACGCTAGGATGTATGAGATTGAGTCAAATGTCGTTGCAGTGAAAATAATACACAGCAGCGTAAATACCGCGATAACTAGTGTACTCATTGGCAGTTGCGCAAGCATCGAGAAGATAGCTTTGGTAGCGCCTTCTGCATTCAAAATCGCTACTACATCTAGTTCACCAGAAAGTTGTAGTGATAGGCCATAGTTACCTAAGATCATGAAGAACAAGAAACAACCTAGAGAGCCAAAGAAAATTGAACCTGACACCATTTGTTTGATGGTTCTTCCGCGAGAGATACGCGCAACAAACAGGCCCATACTTGGTGCAAATACTAGCCACCATGCCCAGTAGAAAATGGTCCAGTCTTGTGGGAAGTGCGTGTTCTCAAAGGTACCGTAACCACCAAATGGTTCAGCCCACGTTGCCATCACGAAGAAGTTAGACAGTAGACGACCAATAGAGTCTAAGCCTGTTTCTAGCATGAAGATTGTTGGACCGGCGATCAGAACGAAAGTCAGTAAACCCATTGCACCCCAGAAATTGATGTTACTCAGGATCTTGATGCCTTTTTCCAAGCCAGCATAAGAAGAGTAAGCAAAAATTGCCGTACAAACTAAAAGCACCATTGCTTGCGTAAGGTTGTTTTTAGGTAGACCGAATAGGTGATTCAGACCTTCAGTGATGAGAGGTGCTGCTAAACCTAGTGTTGTCGCGGCGCCACCCAGTAGACCGAAAATGAATAGGATATCGACGATTTTTCCAGGTACGCCTTTACTGCGGTGTTCACCAAGAACAGGCATTAACGCACTAGAGATCTTTAGAACAGGCTGTTTACGCACATAAAAGAAGTAAGCGATAGGAATCGCTGGGATCAGGTAGATAGACCAAGCGATTGGTCCCCAGTGAAACAAACCATAAGTTGCCGCCCAACGAACCGCTTCTTCACTTCCGGGTTCTAGTTGGAAAGGCGGTGATTGGTAGTAGTAAGCCCACTCAATACAGCCCCAGTACAAGATACTTGCGCCGATACCACCACAGAAAAGCATTGCTGCCCATGATGCAGTTTTGAACTCAGGTTCTTCATCAGCTTCACCCAGTTTAATTTGTCCCATATCACTGAACACAACGTAAACCATGAAGGCACAAGCAGCTAGGCCTAGAGCAAGATATAGAAATCCAAGTTGATCCGTCATGAATGTTTTCGCAACCGCAATCCAGTCTGCGCCCTGTGCAGGGAACAAAATGAGCGGGAAAACTATCGTGAGTAGGAGTGCAATCGCACCAAAGAAAGTAGGCTTATCAATAAGCTCAAAAGTGTTTTTCACGAGTATTATTCCATTAAAATGAGAGCGGAATTATGGAATGAACTCGTTTTTTAGACCAAATCGGGTCTGTTGTCGTGACGACAAATCGCTTTAATGCAGAGAGGAAAGTGCAGTAACAGAGGGGAAAGTTAGATTAAGGCAAGTAGAATGCCACCAACGGTTGCCGCTGCGGATAAGTATTGCCCAGCTGAATAAGAACCATCGTCCTCTTCTTCAATCTTATCTGGGTGATCCATACCTAAAGCGCCATGAGCGAACGATTCAACTTTATCGGTAACGGTTGCATTTTCCGCTTCGAATTTTTTGGATTCTTTATCGATTTGTTTAAGAGCAGATAATAGCGCTTTTCCTTCATCGGAAAGCTTAACGGTATTTTGTTCCACCTTGAGTGGAGCAGGCTTTTCAGCCTCGATGCTTTTATTCTGTGCGTTCATTTTCGCAGGTGAATACAGCTGAGTATTATTCGTTCCTACTGGTGTCATATCGCTCTCCTTACCTATCCTTAAATATAGTATCGGCAGAGGTGTGAAAAACTTGTGCATTTAATCACCGTGGTGATGTTTTTTTATTCGCACATTGTTTTTTCGTCTGCTTAGTCAAACCGTCTAGTTATTAAGCAAATCTTGTGCCGATAAGGAATTTGAATGTTATATAGAGTTAGAGTGGATGATAGGAGCCAATGAAGCTCTGTCGATGGGCTAGTTATCTAGAATTAGCCCATCGTTTCGTTCTCTTATAAGAATGGATAAGAATGGATAAGAATGGATAAGAATGGATAAGGATGGTTTAGTCGCACTCTAGGCTAGCGCCGCGCTTAGATAGGTGTTTGTATGCCTTCATTCTGTTCTCTTTTTTAACAAAGCGAGCGGGTGGAGAAAGCACTTTGAGCTGGTAGTCCCTGCTATCTGAAGCGATTTCCTTAACTGGGCTGATAATCGCAATTTTTAGATCGGGATTGCGACGCAGAATCGATGCAGCTGTGCCTAAACCATCTTCTGTATGGAACTTGCCAGCAACATGAATCACTTGCTGATCTGGGTTTGATGTTAGGTAACCGACAATCGACTCCGCCATGGTTTCATCCCATGTTACTTGAGCGGCAAACTGCTTTTCTGTTTGCTCTGGCGTGCCGTGATGCATCGAAGCCATGAATTTTTCTTTGTAAAGGCTATCGCCAGTATCCACTTCTGAAGCAATCCACTGACGTTGTTCCGTCGTTAGCTGATCTAGATAGGCTAATCCCTTACGGCCAATGCATTGTACGAAGGGTTTTGGTGCGTTTGCCGCGATGATATCGACGTCATTGGTTTTAGCGAACTCAACTAAAGCGCGATAATCACTTTCGTAGTTTGGCCAAGCTGCCGCTTGAGACATAAGAATTTGTTCGCCAATTTCATCATTGAGATATTGGTTTAATGTGTCTTGATGTTCTCGAGTGAACTGTTCCATTGAAAGCGCGATGTTTGATGTGGCGTTGTGACGTGCTTTTAAGAAATCGGTTTGGAAGCGATGGATTGCCGAGTGAGTGTGCCATTCGCCAATAAGAACCACATCAGCGTCAATCAGCTGTTTAGGTAATGCATCGAGAGAAAGCGTTTCGCCTTGTGGAGACGCGAATTGGTAGTCGTAGAATGTGGAAACGGCTTGCGTTTGCGTGTTAGCCACTTTTTGAGAAGTGCTGTTTGAAGGTTGATTAGCACAAGCTGTAAGCAGGGTCGCTAATCCGATAAGAATAATACGTTGCATGAAATGCCTCCTTGAAGAACACGCATACTAAAGGAGGCAAGAGGATATTTCAATGCAAACGATAATCAATATCAATTAAATCTGTTTGCGGTACACTCGCAGCATAAAGTCCGCTTCACAGTTGAATTGCTCAGCATCAATGAGTTGTTGTTTAAACTCTTCACTCGCTTTCCAAGCAAACGGCGTCATCTGTAGCAGGTCGAATGCGTCTGACCCCGATAGTTCCATCATATAGTTTAGTTGCTCTTGGTGCTCAAGAGTAAAACCTTCAATCATTTCTGGATCTTCGTCGTGCAAGCGAACACCATCATAAATTGCATCACGCAGCTGATACAGGTGTCGGCTAGCAGGGGTCACGGTGATCACCACGCCATTGTCTTTGATGGTGCGCTGCAGTTCTTCAGCCTTGCAAGGCGCATAAATGCGTAGAATGCCGTCTAAGCTGTTTTCCGCAAAGGGCAGGCGATGGCTCGAAGCGACTGAGAAGTCGACAGCAGGGTAGCGTTTAGCTGCGTATTTGATAGCAATCTTAGAAATGTCTAGGCCAAAAGTCGCACCATTCTTTTCTTGAAGGTTTACCGCAATTTCATTGGTGTAATAACCTTCACCACAACCGATATCTAATAGGCTAGGGGCGGTTGCTGGCAGATAGCTAGCGCATAAACCAACAACAGCTTGACGCATTGGATCGTAGTGGTTGCCTTCAAGGAAGCGGCGACGAGCCTGCATCATCTCTTTGTTGTCACCTGGATCTTTTGAGCGTTTGTGGTGTGCTGGCATCAAATTAACATAGCCTTCTTTCGCTAGGTCGAACTGATGGTTCTTTTCACACTTAAACGTACGATCGTTTTGAGATAAAGGTTGGTGACACAAAGGGCATTGGTAAGTCATTGCGAACTCGAGGTAGAAATTTCAAGTCCAAAATTTTAACAGGAAGCATAGTGGGGCGCTAGAATAAACGCAGCTGTCTTGGTTTACGGCAATTAGTGAAGATACAGAGGCTGTCAGTGAAGAGATAGAGCCAACGTATGGTTGGCTCTATTGGTTATGAGCAAGTCACTGATAGAAACAGTGAACTCGGTTTTTAGCTAAAGAAGTTAACTTGGTTCTTTAACGACTCAGCTTGTTTTTGAAGTTCATCAGCACTGTGAGAAGTCTTAGCGCTGGTTTCACGGCTTTGCTGGTTCAAATCGCTGATCGCATGCGCGTTCGCTGCTATTTCTTGAGAAACCTGAGCTTGCTCTTCTGATGTCGCAGCAATGGTTTCAGCTTGAGAGGCAATAGATTCAACTTGAGAGGCAATCGACTCTAGGGCTGTGCCTGCTTCTTGCGCTTTATCAAGTACTTGGTTGGCATTCGATTGGCTTTGTGTCATCAGGTTCACGGCATTGTTAGTTGAAGATTTCAACTTCTCGATGATGCTCACTACGTCTTGTACTGACGTTTGTGTACGATGAGCCAATGTTCTTACTTCGTCAGCGACCACGGCAAAACCACGACCCTGATCCCCCGCTCGCGCGGCTTCTATTGCAGCGTTCAACGCAAGTAAGTTGGTTTGTTCTGCGATGTCATCAATCATCTTGGTGACGGTTTGAATGCTTTCGCTATCAGAACTCACTTGCTCGATGGCCGATGCTGATTTGTCTAATTGATCATTTAGCTGGGCAACATCAATACACACACCTTCAACGACTTCTAAACCTTTCTGGCTGTCTTCATTTGCAAGGCGAACATTTTCAGCAATGCTATTCACTTGCTGCGCTACAGATTCTGCCGAGGTAGCCATCTCTTCAATAGCGGTAACGACTTGCTCAACCTGTGCTTGCTGGCGGTCAGATTGGCTCAGATTGTGGCTAGCATCCTGTGACACACTGCTAGAGCTGTTTTGTACTTGATCACTGGTCGTACGAATTTCTCCAACGAGTGTATTCAATTGAGCAGCCATATTCGCAACGCCGGTATTTAGGTTGCTGATTTCATTCTTAGTCTGTTTACCGTTGTTTGGAATATGTAAGCTGACTTCGCCTTTTCCTAAGCGCATCATGTATTCGTTTAAAGTCGTTAACGGCGTCAACGTACGGTTCAATACGAGCGTTAACACGACGATGGTAGCGGCGGCAATCAAGGTCGCGATTATCGCGATAAGTTTCAGCAGTTCGTCGCTGCCTTTAGTGACTTCATTAATAAATGTGCCGCCAAGTAGTTTCCAATTCCACCCCGGAACTTCGGTATAGACGAGGTATTTTTCGCCCACTGTTCCTTGATACTCAAAAGGGTAGAGAATCAAGCCGGATGGCTGCTCAAAGAGCTGATAGAAAGGTTTGTTACCGTCGTAGTCGGCAACATCCACAATAGATTTATCACCTCCAGCATTAGTAGGGTGCAGTAAGTACTGGCCTTGATGCTCTTCTTCATTGTCAACGATGATGGTATAGCCAGTATCGCCCCATGAGACAGAACGCAATGACTCGAACAGGTTTTGTGTCGCCTCTTCTACGGGTAGACCAATGAAAGAGACACCGTTAACTTTGCCTTGTGCATTCGTTAAAGGTGCGTAGTAGGTAATGTAGCGTTGGCCGAAGAGCTTCACTTGCGCGTAATAAGCTTCGCCATTTTTGAGTTTGTTATAGCCAGGATGATCCTTGCCTAACGTTGTGGCAACAACACGTTCCCCTGACGGTTTTTTTAGAGAAGTAGACACGCGAATAAAGTCATCGCCAAATGGGGCAAATAGGGTTGCTACAGCGCCGGTGTCGCGAGTAAAGCTATCAACGAGTTTAGTGTCGTTGATTAGGCTTTCACCATATTGAGTCATGTTAGGAATGGAATGACCGTTGAACTCAACGTCGTAATTCTCAACATAAACACCTGCTAGGTAACCGTTACGAAAGGTGGATTCTAAAACTTTGGCGGTATGCAGGTAGGCATCGAATTGGCCAGATATGGTTTTGGCCATCGCTTCTACTTTGGATTGGTGTTCCCTTAACGTGTTGTCTAATAATACTTGTGAGGCATTGCGATACACGAGCGTTGCGATAGAACCAAAGGCGATAAGTAAGCACAGCAAAATGACCAACTTAAGTTGGAAGCCAACACTTTGATTTTTGTATTTATCGAACATGAATTCATTATCCTGTCTTCATTGAGGTGTTGTTAAGTGGTTTTAGATAAGTTTGTTATTGAGCCTCCTATCATAAGAACTTATTCATAGGCAGTAATTGATAAGAATTAATGAATTGATAGTTATATTTATAAATTATGGTGTATGAGATATGAAATGAAATTTGGAATGTATTAAATCTGAGTAGGTAAGCTTTGTCTGCGTTAACTTACAAACTGGTCATGGGAATAGAGATAGAGATAGAGATAGAGATAGAGATAGAGATAGAGATAGAGATAGAGATGGTTAGGGCAATAAAAATGCAGCTCATGGGCCAACACCTATCATTTAAGGTGTTTAGATCGCACAGTGTAGCGAGTCTTACTA
>NZ_JBFSPI010000124.1:0-9393 GCF_041464685.1 Vibrio sp. 10N.237.312.B06 | reverse complement strand
AGAAATACGCGAAACGGGGTAGTTCTATCTTTAAATTTAATTACGCAACAAAGCCCTTATAACGTTCAGTTCAGGTGATAGATTCAACATAGAATTAGAAACAGGGATTAATATTCACGGTAGAACTAGAGAAATAGACCTCGTTTTTAGTGGAATTTCACAACAACAAAGTCACACTATCGCTATTGAGATGAAATGCTATCGTACGCTTAGCTCTTCAGGAGGTAAGCGTGGAGCGACCGATATATTCATGAAAGACGTATACGAGGATTTGCAACTTCTTGAGCAATATGTGTCTGTGGGTGGAATGTCTGAGGGTGTATCACTTGTGATGAACGATATGGAGCGGCTTGTTAACCCCAAGAGTAAAAGCACAAAGTGCTGGGACTATGACATTTCTCAAGGTGCCTCATTTGGGCCGATAGACCTAACAACCCCGATTGGTGGTAAAGATGTAAACATTTCTTTAGCAAAGAGTTATTCCATTGACTGGAGCAAAAATGGTGACTATTGGTTTTTAGAGATTCAGGGCCGAAGCATGTGACCATAGCTTCGTGAGTATACCTATTCTAACCCATAATTGCCCCATTGTTTTTTCGAACAAGGTTCTACAATGCGACTAGTAGCCCATGATGCTATCAATTATCTAATGTCATTTTTGAATCGAGAAAAGACTTATGAGCAAGAAAATGTTATCAGAAAAAGAACAGCTTAAGGGTATTGCACCTGACACTGCCACGCGGATAAACTGCAGAAGTTTCATGGGTTCAAAAAGGGGGGGGAATCCTCAGAAGCGACTACAAAGGCGTTTCACAGTCGCTGAATTTATAAGGAACGTAATAGCGAACAAATGGCCTGATGGATGATGAGGGAAGGAAAGTGGCGACCAGAAAGGTCTATAGTCATAATGCTAAAGTTGAATGAGTGCTGAGGGGATAATAGCTCAGCACTCCAGATTGCGACAAAACCCTATTTAGGGGCTTTGACTGCCTTATTTATTCGACAATATATTTTGTCATCAAGTTACTATTCAGTGTTATACCAAGTCCAATAGTGTCAGGAACGTGAACATAACCGTCTTGAAGACCTTCTTTATTAGCAACAAGATCTGTATATAGTGGGCTATCGCTTTGTGAGTATTCCATTAGATCGCCATCAGGAAGTGAGGCTAGAAACTGAATGGTGGCAGCATTAAGAATACCAGTGCTAAACCCGTGTGGTACTAACTTAACACCGTGATATCGAGCTAACTCATAAATGCGTTTCATCTCTGTAAAGCCACCACAGCGAGTGATATCGGGTTGAATAATGTCAACCTTAGAGTTTTCTAGAAACGCCTTAAACTCAAATCTTGTGGTTAGAGATTCGCCACCAGCCAACTTAGGTAAGACCTTATCTGAGATCTTCGCATAACTTTCTGGTATGTCAGCTAATACAGGCTCTTCAACCCAGTTAAGGTTATATTTTTCAAGTCGCTTACACATATCAACAGTGTGGCCAACAGTGTGCCATTTTGAAGCTAGATCTATTTGTAACTCAATAGAATCGCCAATCTCTTCGCGAACATGACGAACAATTTCAATGTCGGTTTCTGGATCATCACCAAATACACCACCTCCAAACTTAATACTAGTAAACCCTTGATCAACTAGTTTCCTTGCGATCGCTCGGTTATTTTCTGGTTTTGCGTCTGGAATAAATGTGCCATATGCTCGAATTTTATCTCTATACTTACCGCCAAGTAATGTATGAATAGGAACCTGATAAAATTGACTTGCGATATCCCACAGAGCAATGTCGATTGCGCTAATTGCGTGGATGCCAAGACCTCTTCGGCCCATATAGTTAGAACGATAATACATTAGCTCCCACAACCGCTCTATCTCTAAGGCATTTTCGCCAACAATGATACTTTTTAAACCTTCACAGTAGAAATTTGTGCTAGGGGCTTCTATCACTGATTTTACGCCAAGTGGTGAAGAGTCAGCTTCACCATAACCAACTAGACCTTGATCCGTTGTTACCTTTACAATAACCGCGTCTTCTCCCCAAGTGCATGTTTCGTCAACATGAGGGACACGCAGGTGGATAACTTCAACATCTTTAATTTTTGGAGCGTTCATCAGTTTGCCTCGCTAGATACTTTTGCAAATTGTGTGTTTTTACTTTCGTCTTCGAAATCGTGCGTGGATAAAAATACTTTCAACCCATATATGCACAGCAGTAGAACAATAATAAATGGAGCAGCAGTTAGTACAACAGCCGTTTTAAGAGTGGATAATGAGGCATCAATGTAAAGCATGCTAAGAGGCAAAACGCTTAACATTACGCACCAAAATAGACGTAAAGTCTTAGATGGATCTTCGTTTTGCTTCAACCCTTTAACGCTAACAGCCGCAACGGTGTAGGCAGTAGCATCTAGGTGAGACGCAAGGAATATCATCATTAGTACGAAGTAGAAAACAGAAAGGAATGTGCCAAATGGCAATGCGCTGATTAGTTGAGAAATAGCCAAATCACCACTAACTGTAGACAATATTTCAGGAGAGTTGATGATGCCAGAATTGAACATATCAATAGCGTAACCACTTAGGCTACCAAAGAAGAACCAGCAACCAGCACAGCCGCCAGATACTAAGCCAATGATAACTTCACGAATCGTTCTGCCTTTTGAGATGCGAGTAACGAAAATAGCAACAGCAGGTGTATAAGTTACCCAGTATAGCCAGTAGAACACTGTCCAATCTTTGTTGAAAGAGCCGTCATTAGTCGCATCGGTAAATAAACTCATTTCTACAAAGTTAGAAATTGTTAAACCAATAGAGTTAACAAGGAAGTCTACGATAAAGGCTGTGTCGCCAAGTAGAAGAACAACAAGACCGAAAACAAAAGTCATGCCGCATGCAGCTTTTGCAATCTTTTGAAGACCTTCACCGATACCTATGTACGAACTTAATGTAAACGTGAGTGTAATTACAGCCAATAAAACGGCTTGAAATAAAAATGTGTTATCAAATTCGAACAGCTCAGAAAACCCAGTTGATACTGTGTTAACTGTTACGGTGGTGGTAAGTATTAGACCGCCAAATGTTGCAAACAAAAATGTAAGGTTAATCGCAATACCAATAACTTTGCTTACAGGGCTGTCTTCTTTCATGCCTGTAATTGCAGCAATTAGTGAGGCAAGGTTTAGACCTTTGCTTCTATTAACATGAAAGTGGTATGCCATAGTTATTGCACATAGTGCATAAATAGACCAGGGTGTGAATCCCCAGTGGAAGAATACATAAGAAAGACTACTTCTTAGTGACTCATTAGTTTGAGAGTCTATATTTAACCCGATGCTATTATAATAATAAGCCCATTCCATGAACGCCCAATACATCGTTGCCGAGCCAAGACCCGCACAAATAAACATAAATATCCAACTCATGTTTGTGTATTCAGGCTTGCCGTCACCTAGTTTAATTGTTCCGTATCGACTGGCAGCTATAGCAAAAACGATGCATACGCTTACAAAACCAAGCAATTGGACGGATGACCCAATGCTGTTTGTTAAGCCTGAAAACATGCTTTTAGCTACTTCTTGCGAGGCATCAGGAAAGACCATTAGCATTGCGATAGTGCTAAATACAAACGCTAAACTGATTACTATGAGCGATATATCGGCACTAGATTTCTCTGATTGTGGTAAATCCACATGTGTAGTTGTTGTCATTTTGCGCCCCTTTAGTTTATGACATTCCGTTAGTTACATTGATAAATGTTATATCCGCCGCTGAATGTTAAGCGCTAAAGGGTCATAATCAACCAATGTTTACGCGCGGATGAATAACAAAACGTTATGAAGACCATAGAAGTAAAAAGAGAATTACCACGAATTCCTCACTATGACTGGCTTACCTCATTTATAATTTCAGCAGAGAAAAATAGCTTTACATTGGCGAGTCGTGATCTTAATCAAACGCAAGCTGCAATCAGCAAGCACATAACAAAGCTCGAAAGTATGCTTTGTGTAAAATTATTTCACAGAAATGGAAATGTAATTCGACTAACTCCAGATGGTGAGCGTTTTTATAACGAGATAAAAATACCTTATTTTTCTCTTAGGAACTCGATTATTGACTTCAATAACAGTTCTCAGAATTTCAATCTGAACATTGAAACTGAGCCAGTAATTAGCAAGACAATCATTAGCTCACATTTGCCAAAATTCCTTTCTAGCAATCCTAACGTCCTAATCAATGAAGTATTGACAACCAATACCTTGGAATTTTCAGACAACACCGAACTTGCCATTAAATGGGGAGAGATGGATGATTGGGAGGATTTTGACGTTAAATTTCTTACTAGTTTATGTTATGTCCCTGTCTGTTCGCCCGAGTATCAACAATCTAGAGGGCTGTTTAATGCAAAAGACCTATGCAAGAAAAACGTGCATTTAATCCATGATAGAGACACAACAGATTGGCAATATTGGTCTAATAAATACAGCAACATTGGTCTGCAAGTCGGCACTGGTCATACAGTTGGGCAATCAGACTTGTTAGCCGAGTTTGCTAAAAATGGGATTGGCGTTGCGCTATGCGGTATTGATCTAATCAGAGAACAGCTAGATGAAAAAAAACTAATTATTCCATTCCCAAAGATGAGCATAACGCATCATAAGGCTTATTATATATTGACAAGGAAAGGCGCATCACTCTCAACTCAAGCTGTACGTTTTATATCATTCTTGCATGAAGAAATTGGCGACAATGTTGGTTATGATTAAGAGTATCTATTTAACGATAGAGTAGGGAATATAGATGGAGGGGCGATTGGTTGTTTTTGCAAGGAAAGTAAACCAACGATAATTTAAATATTTGGTTGCGGCTAACAATGCATCCGTTGGTACTGATGCATTGTCAGCCGCAATAATGTGTACCATCAAAAATGGGCGCAACGTTAAGCGACATTCCATACCTTTAGTTATCCACGAATTGCTAATTTAGAGTAAGTCCTGACACACTTTTGTCCAAAAGCTTCTCTGGTTGAATTTTTACCCGTGGCACTTTTAACGCGAAAGTGCCACGCTAACATTTAAAGTAGCGATGCTAGATCTGAAGATATGGTTAAGTGGTCATTCTGTACAGCTTGGTGTAAATAAGGCTTCCATGTAGCGATATCCTCCAAAGCATCCACTTCTAAATGTATGTCTCCCTCCCGCTTTGGTCCAAAAATCACGTATACTGGGACAATATTTCCTTGTTGAACACTATCCCAAACTAAGCCATCTACATTGGGGTAGGTATTATGAATGTGCTTAGCTAGCGTTCTTGCTATATCCAAGCATTTCAGCTGAGATTTGTTAAACAAATCATCAAAACTAATATCCCAAAATGCTTCGGCCCCGCCTTTCAGATATGCAGCTCTACAATCAGCAAAGGTTAGCTCCTTTCTAAAAGAGATTGTAGCCACAGCGAGATTTTGAAACTCTTTGGATGATAACGTTACTACTGAATCTGTAGCAAGTGGTCGTAGTACCGTTTCAAAATAGGCCGTTTCTCTAGTTGGTGCTATATACAGAGCAGGGACTGCTTTGTCGTTAGAGCGGAATGGCGAAAAGCGACCAGCGGTGACCGTACCATCAGAGTAGATAGCCCTAATATCACTAGTGAACTTAACTTGTAGAAATGGATTCGGATCTATGGCTGTGTAAGCACGCTCACCATTGTCGTCATATACCTTATTTAATGCACGGTAAAAATGACGACCAGGTTCGATTTTCAGCAGTGGTGGCGCCTTACTCATAGTCTTGCTCTTCTGAAGCAAAGGTTAAGTCACGCAATGTGCTTTGAGACTTAAACAAACCTGCTAGGTATAGCAAATCTTCTTCAAGCTCGGGTCGGCTTATAGCTTGAGCAGGTGTGCACTCCAGATCATCATTGTGAGTTGTTAACCATTTATACACTCCCCAATCATTTAACCCATCAAATATGTGACACAACCTTTCGACTGGCTTGTACACACCAAGACGTTCAGTGTCGAACTGAAACGCTGGGATCTGGATATTACGAGAATTTCCAAAATAAAAGCCGAGTAGCTTCATTTCTTTTTTGAGTTTAGCAACCAATCTTGAAGGATTTGCAGCACTTACTTCTCCAAACAGTACTGATGCTTGCTTTGCTGTAATTAGCGGGAAGTTTTTTGCTCTAGCTTCAATCTCGTTCAAGTCTTTTGCTATTAAATATTGTGTATCATCTGCACTTGTATGTGGCTTAATGGCTTCCTTGAAGTCATCAAAACTTTTCTGAGCATCCTGTTGTAGTAGGCGATACATGTGCTTAACAGAACCATGAGCTATATGATGTTCCATCACACGCATGGCACCACTAACTAATTCTGCTTCCTCAAACCCAAGCTTTACACTTCGGTTAATCACATGAGCTGGAGCCGCAAAGACACGACCGTTTTTAGCTGTCAAATGCTTCCCATTTAATACGACAGTTATGCCCTTATCGAGTAAAGGCTTTGCTTCTCTCAAGCTATTAACGGTCACTGGCTCTTGAATACTGTCATGATCATCATTTTCGTATTCTTGTTCCTCTAACGCCGTTAACTGACATTGTAGAATGTACTGCTCTGCTTCCCTAGAAATTCGCATGGATACTGCCTCGTTAGGTATTATTGTACACCTTAGATCCATAGTAACAACTATGCAAATTATTATTGCCTTTTAGAGATGAGCTACCCCATCAATACTGGCCCCTAAGTTAAACAAATTGCCATACCTGTAGTTATTCATGAATCGCTAATGTAAGGTTTTTATAAACTCATTTATGTCCACAAATGAGTTTGGATGTGGATTTTCGGTCTGTGACTTTTCGATTCTGTGCTCAAAGCATGTAATGTAGATCCAATCAAATCGCACTTTATGGTCTTTAATATCCAACACTATCCTAGTAAATACAGCTAGTTAAAAGGCTTCGGGAGGGATTCAAAATCCGTTTCTTTCGGGCGTGGCGGTTCAAGCCTGCCTACCGGTACCATATTTAGATGACAAAGCCTCGACTCAAGTCGGGGCTTTGTTGTATCTGGAGAGCAGAAAACGTTGCCTTGGTGGTGGCAGGAACGCCTGTCCAATCAGTCAGTTCTTATTGTGCCATTCCAAAATATTACCGTTTCCGTTCGTAATGCGATTCCTTAGTAAATTAATTATCTTAAATCAGAATGTTATCTGTCATTCTCACGTCTATTGTCTATGTTTAAAGGGCTAATAGAGGAGAAACATATGCTGACAGTAACCCCTTACCTGTTTTTTGATGGTCGTTGTAGTGAAGCGTTAGATTTTTATCATAAATGCTTTGGTGGTGTTGTTTTATCGAAGCAACTCTTTAGTGATGCTCCTCAGGTAATAGAGGGGGCACAACCTAGTTGGGTTATGCACGCTGAGTTCGAAGCATTTGGTATGAAGCTCATGATGTCTGATGGCGTTAAAGCTAAAGAACTTGAAGGGAACAATCTGGCACTTTCCTTGGTTACAGAGGATACCGCGACTCAAGAGAAAATTTTTGAGAAGCTTAAACAAGGGGGGCGAATAATGACGCCACTCGCAGATACGTTTTGGGGCGCTAGATTTGGTAAAGTGGAAGATAAGTTCGGTATTCGTTGGATGGTGCATTGTGATTCTTTAAGTTGAACCTGTGAAATTGGATAGTGAAATTCCCGCGTGGTTTTATTAGAATTATAAATATAGATTATTAATCAATATTATATAAATATGGGCAGCATAAAGATTACTGTAGATCGCATCCAGCCCGGCCTACATATACGACTCCCCCTAAAATGGAACGAACACCCATTTTTATTCAACAGCTTCAAAATAAAAGATGACGCTCAAGTGAAAATAATTCGACATCTTGGGATTAAGCATGTCTATATAAATCTAAGTCAAAGCGATACTGCACCTTTACCTTCTAATCACGAGATAGAGAAAGGGGCCGATTCAGATCTACAGATAAGCCTTGAAACTGAAAGGATGTGGAAAGATAAGCATGAACGTATCGAAACCCTAAGCTCTTACCGTCGTAGAGTCAGTCATTGTGAGAAAGAGTTCGAGCGCTCGCTTGCTCGAATGCGTTCAGTAATGACAAAAATTCGTAACCGACCTATAGATGCGGTAGGAGAGGTTAAAAGTCTAGTTGATGATATTGTTGAAATACTGGCAAGTGACGATAGCGTTACCTTACACCTTATGAATGCTAAAGCTGACTTTGAAGACATTTACTTTCATACATTAAATGTCTCTGTCGTTGCGTTAATGATAGGTAAAGCTAAAGGCTACAATACTCAACAATTGAAAGCGCTTTCTTTTGCTGCGTTGTTCCATGATGTAGGAAAGATCAAAATACCAGCTGCAATACTTAGAAAGCAGAGTACGCTGACAGCACCGGAAGAGAATTACCTAAAACTTCATACGAAATATGGTGCTGATATTGTCTCTGGAATTGATGACTTTCCTGAAAGTGCCAAAAAAGTAATCGTTCAACATCATGAAATGAATGATGGCTCTGGTTATCCTGAAGGTTTAAAAGAAGAAGAGATAGATGAACTTACCAAAATAGTTTCAGTGGCTAACGCATTCGATAATCTTTGTCATGGTAAAGCGCAATCTCAACAAATGATCCCATACTTGGCATTGTCCCACTTATATAAGAACTGCAAACATCTATATAGTCAGGATAATTTGAGCCTATTAGTTAAGTTCATGGGAGTCTATCCGCCGGGTACTGTCGTGCAGCTTTCCAATGAATCAATTGGAATCGTGATTTCGGTTAATGCCAAACATATGCTTTATCCGAACGTACTGATCTATGATCCTAGCGTTCCAAGAACCCAAGCCCCGATCATTGACCTATTTACTAAAGAGATAAAAATTGTCAATGCAGTTAATCCAAGCAAGTTACCGGAGCAAGTTAGAGAATATCTAAACCCTAGGGCTCGTTTATCTTACTTTTTTGATAATTGCGAGTAGTTATCCACAGGTTGTTGTGGGTAGTTTGTTCGAAACTTGGGTTGAAAGTTGTATAAATAAGCCCTTGGTTGAAATGTCTTCACTTAACCTCTTTTTTTAATAAAAAACGCATTTAATGCTTGCCAATAAAAGCTGCATCTCTATAATGCCGCCTCACTGACACGGTAGACGCCATAAGGCTTCAGCGAAGAATGTTGGTAAGGCAACTAGCTTAAAGCGTTTAAACGCTCCTACTTTTAAAAAGTAGAAATTAATTCCCAATAAGTGTTTGACACTAAGAATTAAAACGCTAGAATGGCCGTCCACTTCGAGAGGCTCCTTGCTTAAAAGGAACGCTCAACAAGTGAAGCTCTTTAACAATTTAAACCTATCAATCT
>NZ_JBFSPI010000123.1:0-9793 GCF_041464685.1 Vibrio sp. 10N.237.312.B06 | reverse complement strand
CCTCAACTTGCTTGGCTCTACGACTGATGCAGGTGTAATGCGGACAACTTAACGGCACATGGGCTAACCTAAATATCGAGTTGATAAAACCTTGCAGCGCTCTCAGTGGCATAGAAAAAACTCGTTTCACCATGAGTGCTGTCGTAATAGCTAAATCACTGAACCGACGTGGCCTCCCGCGCTTATTCTGTTTGCTTTGCGTCCAGCCACTTATCGCTTCTTCATCAATCCAAAAGGTCAAAGAACCGCGGTTAATGAGTTATTGATTGTATTTTGCTTCCAGTTGGTTGTTTTATAACGAGGTTTAGGTATAGGGCTACAAGAGGGAGTGAATGTAGCTGATCAGATCGTAGGTTTAGTTCCAATGAATTACGCAACAAAGCCGAGACTATGGGGAAATCACTTTTGGGCTAGAGGGTATTTTGTAGATACGGTCGGTGTGAATGAAAAAGTCATTCGCCGATATGTACGACACCAAGATAAGCAGGACATAGAGTATGAGCAACAACTGTAGTTATTGAAGAATTGATAGCGCGGAAGCCCCTTTCTAGGGATGATAAAGCGAAATTGCCTTCTAAGAAGGCGGATATTTTTTCAGTCTTGCATTGTAAAGGGGTCAAGGAAATGGGCATGGCTTAGACCATAAATATAATGAACCAAATGTTTGTCTGCCCATTAGGTTTTCGGGCAGACAATTAGCTTAATTTTTAAAAGAAGCCTAAAGGATTAACACTGTGGCTAACGATGATATTTTTGGTGTTCTGGTAGTGGTCTAGCATCATTTTGTGTGTTTCTCTACCAATCCCGGACTTTTTATAGCCGCCAAACGCAGCGTGAGCAGGGTAAGCATGGTAGCAGTTAACCCAAATTCGCCCAGCTTGTATATTTTTCGCCATATGTGAAATCAGATTGTTGTCACGTGTCCATACTCCAGCACCTAAGCCATACTCAGTATCGTTGGCGATTGCCAGAGCTTCTTCAGTGTCCTTAAATGTAGTAACAGCAACGACTGGGCCAAAAATCTCTTCTTGGAAAATACGCATATCGTTAGTTCCTTTGAAGAGGGTAGGCTCGACAAAGTAACCATTGTCTTCATTGCTGTTACCACCAATAAGTAATTCGGCACCTTCTTCATGACCAAGAGCTATGTATTTGCGAATTTTGTCAAATTGCTCTTGTGACACCTGTGAACCAACTTGTGTGTCGGTATCGAGTGGGTTTCCTTGTTGGATCGTTTTCATGCGAGTTTGCAAACGTGAAATGAAGCGATCGTAAATTGATTCATGAATCAAAACTCGAGAAGGACACGTGCAGACTTCACCTTGATTGAAAAAAGCTAACAAGACACCTTCGATACACTTATCAAGGTAACTGTCTTCGTGATCAAATATATCAGCCATAAAAATATTTGGAGATTTACCACCTAGCTCGACTGTTGACGGAATTAGGTTCTCAGCGGCACACTTCAGAATATGCTGTCCAACTTCTGTAGAGCCAGTAAAGGCTACTTTAGCAATCTTTTTATGTGTAGCAAGTGCTTGACCTGCTTCTGAACCATAGCCATTTACGACATTGATTACACCGGCAGGGACTAGATCTTCGATGAGCTCCATCAATACTAAGATTGATGCAGGAGTTTGTTCCGCTGGTTTTAATACTACGCAGCAGCCAGCAGCCAGCGCGGGTGCCAGCTTCCAAGCGGCCATTAAGAGTGGGAAGTTCCATGGGATAATTTGTCCTACAACACCAACAGGTTCTGGGAAGTGGTAGGTCATGGTTTGTGAATCTAGTTCCGCAGCGGAACCTTCTTGAGCTCTAATGCATCCAGCAAAATAGCGGAAATGGTCGACAACGAGTGGAATATCAGCGGCGAGAGTCTCGCGAATAGGTTTCCCATTGTCCCATGTTTCAGTAATAGCAAGCATCTCAAGGTTGTTCTCAATACGCTCAGCTATCTTTAATAATATGTTTGAACGCTCAGTGACTGATGTTGAAGCCCAGTCATTTTTCGCATTGTGCGCAAAATTAACTGCCAAATCGATGTCTTCTTGAGTCGAAGCTGGAATTTCACAAATTACAGAATGGTTGATTGGGGAGGTATTAGTAAAATATTTTCCATGTTTCGGTGCTACCCATGCCCCTCCTATGAAGTTTTGATACTGCGGCTTGAAATCGACAATCGAATTTTCAGTTCCTGGTTGTGCATATAACATTTTCAGTTCCTTTTTTTAGATTCTGTGCGTTATTATCCACCCGCACATGAAAAATAAAATAAGCAACTTCAACCATAGGTTAAGCTAGAATAAAAATAGCCATACTAAATCAATGGTTTATATGTTAACCGTGAAACTAAAAGTCTTGAATGCTTAGGGTATATGTCTTTTTCTAATGAATTTCATTTTAATATGCTAGTTCTATCAATGTAAATAGATCGCTATCATTACCAATATAGTAACCAAATAGGACATATATATCTGATCTTATGGACGTAATAATGGTGTTATTTTTATAACTACATGATATTTGGTTGGTTTGTTTTGTTGGTGCAATTGGTTTCACTGTTTTATTTTAAACATATAACGTTAACATATGAGGAACAAGAACAATGAACTAGAGGAATGTAAAGTGTATCAAGAATTGAGCCAACTGTTAGATGACATTGGATATGCATTTGATAAGCATGAGCTGAAGATATGTACTATCAGAGCTCAAAAAAACAAAGTTATAAAAGCGATGATTGTAAAGGCAAAAGAACTAAATTTTGATATTTCGTCAAATCTATCGAAAAGTGTCTTGTCAGCGATAGTTAGTCAGGAAGACATTAACGAGCAACAAGCGATTGACGTTTTGACGAAGTATGTAATTAGCGACAATATAATTCAAAGAGAAATGAGAGAGAGCCTTTTCCTTGCTGCGATGAGGAAAAGCGAAGAGTTTCATATTGTTATGCTATTGAATGGAGAAGGGGTAAATCGTGTTATCTGAAGAAATGCTTTATGAAAGAACCAAAGAAGCGCTGCGATGCGCACGCTTGCTTGAGCTTGATACATCCCAACAATTTATTAGAACATGTTTGAGTGCTTGTGTGGCTGATAAGCGTATTCATATTAACAATATTGGTGAGGTATTAAGCCATTCAATTGCTTATCCGAGTAAATTATTAGCTGGTGCATATGAGTCCAGTGAGCTTCATCGGTCCATAACCCCTGTCTTAGAAAAACTCTCTCAATAGTATTTGTCTGAGTGGCAAAAATGTCACATCAAAAGTAGTTGCTTGGGCCTAATCTGGCAGTCATTATTTTTTAAGCGATGTTTGTCAGATTGAACCTAAGGCTGAACTTTTTACGGTTTACGAGCTAACAGTGTATCTAGTGAATGTTAGTTGCCACTTTTTATCCACATGATTACTCGCCCTGAATTTTATAATCAATACGCATTTGACTCACCAAGATCGTCATCGTTTATTTCTTGCAGGTAAATTAGTCGACTTTGTTTTTGTTTCGCTTTTCTTTCCCTTGTGGTTTGTCGTTGAACGCTTGCAGATACAAGCGTAGGCGGAGAGACATCAACTTTCTTAAAGTTGAATTGATGAAGGCTGTGGAGCTCAAAGCCGGAGAGATACCAGCTTTATTATTGGGTTAATCATTTCAATCCAAGTGAATAACTCCCTTTTTAGCTAAGGGCTTAGGTCCAGTTAGAATTAAGGTGCTTAAATCTCACAAGCCTGTGTCGTTTTGCGATATTCTGTGGGCGTCATGTCGTAAAATTTTTTAAACAGCGACCTAAAATGGTTTGTGTCACTGTAACCAACTTGCTGGGATATTTGTTCTATGTTTAAGCTGGTAGTGTCCAGCTTGTCTCTCGCTAATACCACTCTAATACGTTGTATGTAGTTCATTGGAGATTCGCCAGTTGCTGCTTTGAAGCGACGTTTCATTTGCCTTTCACTCAAAAAACTTTTCTCTGCACACATAGCGACAGATAGCCTGCTTGGGTCTTCATTGTGCATCCACTCTTGTAACCGATCAATCAAACTGTCGCTATGTTGATGGTATTGAGCAAAGCTCGTTAAACAAATTCGCTTAATTTTTGAAACATCACCTCCTAAGTACTGTTCACATTTAATTCTTTGGGCCGTGCCTAACAAAGCATCAATTAACAAAATTGTTGCAGCAAAGTATTCTTTAATGCTGGAGGTGCAAATATATCGGTCTTCATGAGTTATTTTCAAGTGTGGTTTGAATTTTACTTGGGGGAATTGATTTCGAAAATCTTCAGCATATACCCAATGTGTAGTTGCGCTTCGTTTGTTTAAAACCCCAAGTTCAGCCAGAAGAAATGTCCCCGTACATAAAGAGAGAACAAATTCACACTGCGTAATTTGTTTTTTTAGCCAATATTTAACCTCTTTGGGTAAGACATAAGACCCCTTATTTATGTCACCACAAGCACCTATTATTAAAATGTCGGTATGTTCGACGGATTCCCAATGCGTACTACTGTTAATTGTTAGCCCCCCTAAGAATTGAGTCGGCCCCCCTGTGACTGATACATAACTGACCTGTGGCGCTGGTAATCCTGCTTGCCTTGAAGCAATTGTCAGCATTTCGATTGGTCCCGAAATTGCTGTGATTGGGCTTCCTTCTAACAAGAGTGCAGTAATCTTTAAAGGTTCTCTTTTTCTGATCATGAGTATTACGTTTCTCAAACATGTCCTATTTGCTAGTACTATGTCCATAAACCCTTAAGAACACTAATAAACAAATCCGAAATTTAAATTACTCGTCATTAGATTGATTTTAAATGAATAAATTAAGTCATTGATATTTATATGTTTATAATCAACACATTTAGTTATAACTAAATCTGTTGATGATTTAGATTGATTACTCTAATTAATCGGCCGTGATACACTGGACACTGCCGGTCAATAAACTGGAATAACAGAAAATATACTTATCTTGGTATAAGGTCTGGAAAAATTGTTCCGATGAATTCTCAATCAAGTGTGCTTCAGTGAAATCAAGTTCTGTTGAGGGAGTGTAGTTTGCGCTACGTAGCGCGTTGGTTGTCGAAAAGAGGTCTGCACCCCAGAAATAAACGGAGTAATAGATGTTGAGGGCTTTGTTTTCGCCTTCGGATAATAAGCTACAATGCGCATCGTGAACTCCTCCCCACAGATGATCTACGGTAATTACTTCTTTGAAGGAGTCGACTTCAAATTTTTTATATGTACGACCATGAGAAAATAACATGATGTTGTTTCGACCATCTAAGAATAGAGGATGATTAAGGGTATTTATCCATGAGATAAACGTAATGACGAGTATATTTGCCAAGACCAGAAAAATAATGGCTTTACCGACATTGTTCATTAATTTCCTCTCTTACTTGCTCGATTGAATAGTCTCGGGAAAAACTAAAATTCATTGTGTTGTGTTCATGTAAATTATTAGGTTGATAAACACACGATACATAGAGTTGCTCAGGGTTTTCAGAAATATAGAGCATACGTAAGTCACTTGAGTATCTCCCTTTGAGGTCATTGAAACGTTTATCTCCATTTTTAGTATCAGTAAAATAGTACGTTACGCCCAAATGTTCACGCTGGTTCCATTGAATACGATCTGTGGTGCTATTGTAATATATGATCCGCGTTAACCAAGTGAGACTAACTAAAAATAACAGTGAGAGAGTCAATAGAATGAATCTTTGAAGGTATTGTAGATGGGCCGATAGACTGGTCTTCTCATGGTCTTGAGGTTGGAGAGTGTCTGGGATTATTTCTGAACTAGGTGTTGATGAGTTGTTTTGTTCAAGAACTATTGGCACCTCAAGGCTTATTATGTTGCTTACCAGTAAATAACCATGCTTTGGGACTGTTTTTATAATATTTTGTTGTCGGCCATTGTCACCTAAAGCTATACGTAGGTGGGCTATAGACTGAGTTAAACTAGCTTGCGAGACGACTCGCCCTGGCCAAGCCACGTCGATTAGGGTACTTTTTAAAACGGTTTCGCCTTGATTTTGACATAAAAGCTCTAAAATTTTGCAATCTGTAGAGTGCAATTTTTTGCTCTCCCCATTACTTTGGTTAGTTAGCTGGCGCCTAAGGGTTGGATTAAATATCCACATGCTATGTTGTTTTCTTGTCATTGACGTCAATTTTTTCTTTATTTTCAGATATATTGACACATTGAACTGAGTTGTTCGACAGTTGGATGTAACAATATTGGTGGGAGGTTTCTAACAAAGTTTGAAAATTTTCTTCGCCGCCATCAAAGAGCGCATGTTGCTCTGGTAAATCAAAATATTCTGTTTCTGGAGTGTTAACCAGTTGATTTATATATTTTATGGAATAAATGGATTTCGGCCAAAAGGTAATAAGAAATTGTGTGTCCAGTTTTTTTCCATTGTCGAAATGGATAGAAGCCATTAATAGAAATCGGTTCCATAGATAAGGTTTTAAGTGATAGTCGATTTTTCTGTATTTCTTATCTCCCATTTGCTCACCGTAAGTCAGAACTGTTTTACTTATTTGGGTATTAACGTTTTGAGCAAAACTAGGAATAAACGATGCATTGAGAAAAATTTGAATAGGCAACAAGGCAAGTAAAAAGACAACGCTAAGCAAATAGTGTTTATTGGCATTTTTGTACAATATCATTGCTAATCCCCTCTATAGCGCGCTTAACATCAATGGAAAAGTTGATGCTTTGGCCGTAAGGTGATGATGCATTCTGGTGAATGCAACTTACATAAATCCTAGTTTTATTTGAAGCAATATAAAAATTCACATTGTTTAAAGTAGGGTGCCTAATCAGCTGTTCTAAGAGTTGTTGACTATGAAAATCGTTGTTCTTGATCGTAAAGGTGTTAGTTTGAGAGTTCAACCTTGACATGTTCAGTTTAGGTTCGCTTTGTGAAGGTATGAACAAAAACCAAAACAGTAAACAGTTCATGCTGACTAATAAAACTATTACGCCAGCTTGCCAAGAACACTTAAGCTTAAAAGCCACTACCTTATCAGGTCGCCTAGTCTCGGGTTGGGCTTGGTTAGTTAAAACTAGAGCTATTTTATTATAAGCGACAAAGTAACCGGCTTTAGGTACGGTTCGAATGATACATTGTGCTTCCACTGTATCATTCAAAGCTAAACGTAATGATGCAATGGCGTGTGTGATACTGGCATCTGAAACAAATTTCCCCGGCCAAATTTTTTTGTGAATTTCAGATTTAGTTACGACTCGATGGTTATTCGACAGTAAGAGCAATAATAACTGGCTTTCTGTTTTTGTTAGTCTCTTTTCTTCACCTGATATTTTATTTCGAAGTTGAGAGTGTTCATGAGGTCTAAAATCCCACATAGATAGCTGCATACCTATACTTGGTGTTGTTTTTAAATGAAATATTACAAACTTACCAAATTATTCAATAGACAACAACTAGTAAAATAGTATGAACTCGAGTTTATAATAAGAATTGATTATAGGCGTTGAGGGCAATTTTGCTTTGTTTTTTAACGAGAACTTTGAAAGGTATACTTAAATCAGCACAGTTACTTCCATTTATGTGTCTGGTTTCATTGAGATGCGTTGATGCCTTCCTCTTGTGAGTTCGTATGTATAATGATATCGACTCTACTTGACTAATCTATGGGATTGCATCGGTGTACTATTGGAGAGAGGCAGTTGTAACTAAGTTGATATTATTTAATGAAATGATGGAGTGCCATGTTGTATTTTGATTTTATTATATAATTTTCAATTAAAATTTCTTCTACTAATGCTTCTAATATAGATGATTCTTTTAGTTTAAGAGCACCTAATGATACCAGGATTAACAACCCTATAAATATATTTTGTTTTTTTATGGTTTTCATTATTGATTGTTATTTATATAATTGGAATTAGGTTAATATATAAGAGGCTAATGCCCCTTATATATTTCCGGAGTCTAGCGGTTTTCTAACGCAACTTTCACTGCTCGTTCTAAACTAGGGATAGTTGTAAGTTCAGGTACTCTTTGGGTATAAATGACTTGGTTATTCATACCCACTACAATAATACTTCGACTAAGTAAGCCTAACTGCTTAATTTGAGTTCCTGTATTGAGGCCAAACTTATGTTCCGAAGAGTCAGAAAGATATGTCGCTCCGTCAAGAGAATGCTCTCTAATGAACCGCTGTTGAGTAAAAGGAGTATCTGCACTGACTGCATAAAATTCAATGTCTTGAAGTTTGTGATGGTTGCTTTCTATGTATTGAGAAAGCTCAATAGCTTGTTGAACACAAACAGGTGTATCAACAGATGTCAATATGCTATAAATTTTTATCGATTTACTTTGCGCACTAGTATCATAGCTTTCTAAATCTGAAGTCAACATCTTAGCCGAAGGCAATAAATCGCCTACTTCTAATGGTGTACCAATCAGATCAAACTTTGTGGTGTTATCAAGTGTGACGACTTGTGTCTCTCCAAATCCAGCATCGTCTTCAGTAGTTTCAAACTTTGCGAAGGCGTTTATTGAATAAAGGGTGGCAGCAACAATAAGTAGTTTACGCATGATTATGATAAAACCGCTAGCGCAGATTCATAGTTTGGTTCAGTAGTAATTTCAGAAACCAATTCGCTATGTTTGACTATACCATCTTGACCGATAACGATAACAGCTCTCGCAGCTAATCCTTCAAGCGCACCTTCATTTAAGTTTACACCGTAGTTTTCAGTGAATGATGACTCTCTGAAGAAAGAAGCGGTTGTTACATTATCAATGCCTTCTGCACCACAAAAACGATTCATAGCAAAGGGTAGATCAGCAGAAACACATAATACGATTGTATTGTTTAAATTAGCGGCTTTCTCGTTAAATGTACGAACGCTTGCAGCACAAACTGGGGTGTCAATGCTAGGGAAAATATTTAATAAGACATTTTTCCCTTTTAGGCTTTCTAAGGTTAGGCTATTTAATTCTTTGTCGCAGAGAGTAAAACTTGGTGCTACTTGATTAGGTTTAGGAAATAGACCTGAGATTGAAACGGGGTTACCTTGAAAAGTTATAGACATGTTAATACCTTTTTATTGTTTATTTTTTGGTTAGAAATTATTGAGCGGCGAGATAGTAATTTGATATTTATAAATAACAAATCCGATGTGTTGTCTTCTATTTGTTATTATTTAAGATTCTAATAAATAAGATGTTAAGTCCTAAATACCCATTGTTTTAGTCCGATTTGAATGGCTTGGTTGGTGTATGATTTAATTTTTTCTGTGGAGTTTCTGAAGAGTGTTCGTATTTAGGTGTGTTTTCGAAAATTAAATATTATTCATAGGGAAAGAACGTGATTTTTTACGTTGTTTTTTGATTCTTTAACGATGAGCGAGCTGTATTCAGGAATTAGTATTCATTCCTAAACAAAGAACCCCCAGTCATGCTGTTTTAGTTGGTCAACTTTCAAAGACAGCGTGACTTCTTACATTTACAATGAAATTAGACCATAGATTAAATTCATTATCATATTTTCTAACTATCCTATAACCACGATTTTGCAGTCACGCTCGCTAGTCCTATTGTATATAATTTTGAAAATAAAGACAAAACTGACAATCGAAACACAGGGGAATGAAAAAAACATTTGCATTTTTACTCGATATTTCGACTCAGACCTTAGCGAAGGCCTTCCTGCCAATGATTATGAATGGAAGGCTTTGTTGCGTAATTCATTGGAACTAAACCTAAAACCTACGATCTGATCAGCTACATTCACTCCCTCTCGTAGCCCTATGCCTAAACC
>NZ_JBFSPI010000122.1:0-10427 GCF_041464685.1 Vibrio sp. 10N.237.312.B06 | reverse complement strand
ACAACGGTATGCTAAGAACAAAAATGCCGTTCACTCTTAAGTGAACGGCATTACCTATGTAGGGGCTCTTTTTTTAGATGGCCTTTTTCTTATTAAAGTGAGACTTTTTTTGGAACGAACAGTGTTGAAAGAAATGGCGTATTTGTCCGGTTTAATAGCCAGTACCTAAACTGATCCTGAAATGTCATATCACCAATAAGCGAAAGTATGTTGAAAATAGAACAAGTTACCCCTCATATCGGTGCGCGAATCCATGGAGTCGATCTCGCCACATGCAGTGTGACTGAGCTCGATGAGGTTTATCAGGCGCTGATTACCCATCAAGTAATCTTCCTAGGTGATCAAGTACTCTCATCAGAACAACACTTGATGATTGCAGAGCGATTTGGACAGCTCGAGCTTGCGCATCCCTTCTTTCCTCGCGTCGAAAGCGCACCTCAGGTGAGTGTCATCGAAACAACCCGTGGTAATGCACCCATGGAAAGCTATTGGCATACGGATCTAACCTGGCGCAAAGTGCCATCGAAAGCTTCTTTGTTGCATGCTCAACATATTCCAAGCACCGGTGGGGATACGATTTGGTGTTCGATGACGGCGGTTTTCGAGTCATTAGATGAAGACATGAAAGCAAAACTGAGAGGGTTGTCTGCGACTCATTCGCTGGTGGCTTTCGAGGGAGTTGAGCCAGATCAGATAGAGCTTGATTGGCACAAATCACTACTTAAAACCGCGCAGCAAAATCCACCTGTAATTCATCCTGTTGTTCAGAGCCATCCGGAAACCGGTAAAGAAACACTTTATATCAATGAGCAGTTTACCCGTTATATCAACGAACTTGACCGACAAGAGAGTGATATTTTACTTAACCAACTGTTTGAAATTGCACGACGCCCTGAGTTTCAAGTCCGTTTCAAATGGGACAGGGGATCAATGGCTATTTGGGACAATAGGGTCACGCAACATTACGCGGTGATTGATTACGGCGATACTCCAAGAAAGATGCATCGCGTTACAGTGACATAATGCAAACGAAGAGGCGCAGCACTTGCTAAGGCGCGTTATTGGTGTAGGCGTGAGCGTATAAATCTGAATCACTTAGGGATGTTGTCTGAGTTAAAGTATGAAACCGAGACTTTATTCATCTAAGTCATAATAAAATCAAAAGCGTTGATACATATTTGATTGAAAGCTCACTGCTCTGAGGTTATGTGTAATATACTCAGCGGAAAACATAAGAACCAACATCAAATTTTAGACTTTGTAAACGTTAGGGCTTAGTAAATAAAGTATTTGTATGAACGCGATTCGTAAAGTTTATCAGTACGCAGAACCTAACCTAACCCTTGTGGGTTGGATGGGCTTTGTCGGTTTCCCTGCTTACTACATTGTATGGGAATTCTTGTTTCCGCAACCCTATGAAAATTTAGCCGTGCGTCTGTTTTGCTCGGTATTGTTCCTTGGGATTGTTGTTCGTAATCGTATTCCATTTGATTGGCGAAAGTACCTTCCGGCTTATTATCAAGTCGCTATTACCCTCTGCTTACCGTGTTTTTTCTTTTACATGCTGCTGATGAATAACTGGTCCAACGTATGGGTTATGTCTTTCATGTCGGCTATTTTCCTCCATATTCTATTAGTTCACGTCACCCGAGTGATGTTTGCACAAACCTTCGCCGGGATAGGGATTGCTACCTTGTGTGCGTGGGTGGCACAAGGCTTCTACTTAGAGCTCACCATGGATTGGACGCATGTGCCAATTTTCTTATTTATCTATTTGTTCGGTAACTTATTTTACTTACGTAATCAGGTGGAACATGAGAATAAGGTGTCATTGGCGAAATCTTTTGGAGCTGGTATCGCGCATGAGATGCGAAACCCACTAAGTGGTTTACTGACATCTATTGATGTTATGCAGTCCATATTGCCGAATCCGAAAAGTGGTGGCCACCAAGGGCAATACGCTTTGAGTAATGAAGAAGTTATACAGTTACGTGAAGTGGGTGATGAAGCGATGGAGATTATTCACTCAGGTAACGAGACGATTGATCTGCTATTGACTTCAATTGATGAAAACCGAGTATCTCGTTCTACGTTCAAGAAACATTCAGCTCAAGCGGTGGTGGAAGGGGCGATAGATAGCTTTAACTATAAGCGCTCAGCTGATAAATCAGCGATCTCTTTAGATGTACAAAGCAACTTTGACTTCTTGGGTAGTGATACCTTGTTGAAGTACGTGATGTATAACTTGTTCAAGAACGCATTCCATCATCGCAGCCCTGAAGATTTTCATATTCATGTCACCATGTACAGTGATGACGTGACCAATCAAATTATGGTTACCGATAACGGAGCTGGTATTTCAAACGATGTCATTCGACGTATCTTCCAGGATTTTTACACCACCGGCCAATCAGGTAACTACGGCTTAGGTTTGCCATTTTGTCAGAAGGTAATGCGGTCGTTTGGTGGAGAGATTAAGTGTAAGTCTGAGGTGGAACAGTGGACGCAGTTCACGATGACTTTTCCATCTTTGACTTCTCACTCTGTGAACGAAATTAAGAGTGAGCTCACTAAGCTAAAGACAGTGTTGATGGTGAGTGACCAGAAAGTACTCTCTGATAAAATTACTGAGACATCACGTTTTATGGGGTTTGACCTCACCGTATTAGACGTTGTATCAGCACTTAAAAATAAGGAATATCAATTTGAGTTCGACTTGATTTTCGTTGATATGGAGAGCTTAGATTTAAGAGCCAATTACCTCGATAGAATTGAATCTTTGCTATCGTTCACTGAAGCGAGAATCATCTATTTGTATGAGCATCATCCCATTAAGCGTGTTCGTAACGTTGCTTTTGAACCGATTTGGGTGGAAACACAAGTTTGGCTACTGAATACCAAAGCCACCATCGAGCGCTTACTTTTCGATTCTAATTACGTGTTGCCATCGGTTGCTGTGAAACTACTAGAGGCGACTAATAAACGTACGATAATGGTGGTGGATGACAACGAATCTTTGCGCCGTTTTACCGCAATGTTATTGGAAAAACAGGGCTTTGACGTTGTACAGAAAGAAGATGGCCAACAAGCGTTAGATGCTTTGGATACCGAGGATGTTGATTTGATTCTGATGGATATCGAGATGCCAATTATGGATGGTATTGAAGCTTCTCGTCGAATCCGCAGTGCAGCCAAAGAATACTCTACAGTGCCGATTATTGCTCACACAGGCGACAGTTCCCCAGTGACATTGGAAAAAATGGAATCGTCAGGCATGTCAGATTTTATTGTGAAGCCAGCGGATAAAACCCGACTGTTCGATAAAATTGCACACTGGATTTGATTGGTTGTACCGTCCGGTTATCCAGCTGAACTAGATGAATAGATGAATAGATGAATAGATGAATAGATGAATAGATGAATAGATAAATAGATGAACATAAGAAAGAGCTCAGCAATTCGTTGGGCTCTTTTTGTATCGCGACATGATAGCGTCTATTCAGTCCTGCCGTTTGTGTTAGTTATAGAATTGGTGTGTACAGAGTTATACGAACTCTAACTCTGGGTGATGGTACGCTTCGTGACAAACTGTGAGCACATGGCCAATGTCTCGTGGTGTCATATCGGCATTGACTGAAAATCGGATGATGTTCTTGTTCTTGCCCGTAGCGGGGCGGCAGAACACCGCACCGAACACATTCCGTTCTTCAAGGAAGTCGCGCACTCGCTCTGTATTTCTCTCATTGCCGCACTCCAACGCAACAATTTGAGACTCGCTGCGGATATTAAAGCCAATTCGTTTTAGACCCGTAGTCAGCGATTTAGCACGCAGGAACAGAGCTTGTCGTTTATCATCTGCACTTTTGATTACCTCTAATGTTTTCTCTAAACGGACCACCTCTTGTGGTAACACGGTCGAGCTGAAAATCGCGGGATAAGCAACAAACGGTAAGGTTTCTGAAAGCAGTTTTGGCCCAAGGATCGCGCCTGCACGATAAGCAAAGGTTTTAGCCAAACTTACGGTGATGAAGTCGACTTGGTTTGTAAGGCCCAATGCGTGAACTATGCCGGCACCATTTTCCCCATGCGTGCCCAATGAATGCGATTCATCAACGACGACGGCACAATCAAACTCCTGCGCCATTTCGTAGATGTCGCGTAGTGGGGCGATGGTCCCAATGGTACTGTAAACCGAATCGACCACAATAACGCCTGAGCCGTGGCGCTCTAACTGTTTACGCAGGTGATTCATATTGTTATGCATAAACGGGTGGGCGATGCCGCCAGCGGCACGAATGCCTTCCCATAGCGACATATGGGCAAAAAAGTCGATATACACCGATGTGTCCGGCGGGCAGATGGTTTGTAATAGTCCAATATTGGCCGCCCAACCTGACTGAGAAAGCAAACAGCTCTCCATTCCGACATAGTTCGCGAGCTCGGTTTCAAACGCAGGTTTAGACTCTTCATCTTGTAAGAAAATTGCAGACATCACTACGTTGTCATCGTGTTCGATAATCGCAGCTTGATGGGCGTCTTGGATCGGTTTGTTGTGTGAAAGTGCTAAGTAATCATTGCTCTGCATCACGACGGCGTTGCGCTGAGGTCGTTTACCCAATACCAAGTGCTTTTGGCTTTTGTTCTGGGTAATGAGGTCTTGAATATAGAAGTTCAAGCGTTCTTCGATAAAGGAAGGTAGTGGTTTGTTTTTTGTTGTATCACTCATAATTATTCTCTTCAAATACGGGAAAACGCCAGCGCCGGCGGTTGTATATTGAAGTTAAAAAATGATGTGTCATTAGCCAGTTTGCATAATTTTGTATGTGCTAGCAAACTCAGTATTTAAAGGTATCGAAGCGAGCCATTTTCCTTACGGTGCGGGGCTTTAACCTAGTTCAGATAGGAATGATAGCCTTCTTTTTTATCATAAAAGGCTATTAAAATTCGATGTTCGAATGGCTATGAAAAAGTCGATTCTGAAAAGCTTTGATGTCCTAGCTGCGTATTATGAACTGGCACGTATTAAGAACTGGAACGTACTAGCTATGAACGTGAATCAGTTCGATTAAGTCGTTCAATTCCTGCCTGGCTTTTCCCTCTAACGAGTAACCAATATTGATGCGTAAGCAATTGCTGTAAAGGTCATGAGTGCTAAACAGGTGCCCAAGCCTGATATCAATGTTGTGGTCGGCAACTGCCTGAGCAAAGCTTGATTGGTTCAAATTTGGTATTTGTAGCCAAAGTACCATGCCACCTTGCGGGTTACTTATCTTTACTCCTTGAGGAAGGTGCTGAGCCAAATAACTTAGGTATTGCTGGCGCAAAGAGAGAAGCTGAGTACACCTTCTTCTAACGTGTTTTGCGTATTGACCAGATTCGATAAAGTCAGCAACTGCAAGCTGAGTGGGTAGGGCGACGCCATAGCTTGCAGCAGAAAACTGAGCCTTGTATTCGTTAATGAACCTCCCTGGTAAGCACCATCCTAATCGGTAACTCGGTGACAAGCTTTTCGATATTGAACCACACCATAGTACATAGCCGCCTTTGTCGTAGTATTTCGCGGGGAGTGGAGTGTGTGAGGAATAAGAAAGTTCCAGATACACATCATCTTCAATGATCGGTACTTGATAGTGATTCGCTAATTCAGCAAGCTTTTGTTTTTGACTAGCCGACATGTTGATCCCTTGAGGGTTCATATGAGAGGTACAAAAAATCGCGGCATCGACTTGTCTATTCTTCAAATGCGCTTCCAATTGTTGCAAGTCGATACCGTCATCCAGAGATGGGATCTCGATGATTTGTCGCGACATCTTTCCGAGCAACTCCAGAATGCCGTTGAAACAAGGTGAACTAATCGCGATGGTGTCGCCTTCTTTGGTGCACGATTCAAGTGCAGCCTTAATCGCAGACATACAGCCTGCAGTAATCACCATCTCTTCAGGTGAAAAGTGTACATCGAGCTTGGCAAAGTGAGTGGATAATGCCTGACGTAACATTGGCTCACCTTGTGTATCTGGGTAATGGTTTAGCCTGCAGCTCATACGCCGAATAGCGCGGCGAAAACTGCGTTCCAGTTCAACAATCGACTGTTCATCATTGGCGGTGCTAGACACCCCTAAAGGTCCATTGATTGAGTTGTGAGTCGATGAGGTTAGCTTGACGCTCGACACTTTACTTTCAAACTGTGCCCACTCTGGGGTTGAACGAGCAAGTTTATGAGGAGAAACAAAATACCCTGCTTGCGGTCGAGAGTGTATCCAGCCTTGTGATTCCAGTTCTTGGTAGCAGCTCACCACGGTCGACATGCTGATGGCTTGTTGTTTAGCTAATTGACGCAGCGAAGGCATGCGTCCACCTTCGGGTCTTTTCCCCGTTTCAATCTCATCAATAAACTGATTGGCTAGCTTTCTGTAGATGCTCATGGTCACGACCGTTGTTAACTGTACTGGTTTTTATTGTAAAAATTGTATCTGTACTGGTTTTATTGATCAAGGGATACTCATTCAAAACAAAGGAGGGGTCAGTATGAAAAGAAATGATTTGTTGTTAGCGGTGTTCGTGATGGCAATTTGGGGATTCAATTTCTCGATGATCAAAATGGGTGTAACCAATGTTCATCCGTTGTTGGCAACCGCCGCGCGTTTCTCGCTAGCGGTGATTCCGGTGATATTTTTTGTAGCAAGACCGAATGTCGCGTGGCGTTATTTAGTGAGTTATGGCTTTGTGTTTGGTGTGGGCATCTGGGGCATGGCTTCATGGTCAATCACCGCTGGGCTCTCATCGGGGCTTTCGTCGGTGTTGCTTTCAACCAATGTGCTAATTGGTATGGCGGTTGGCGTGTGGGTTTTCAAAGAAAGTGCGTCGGTTCGCAAGTTAATGGGTGCGATGTTAGCGATGTGCGCGTTGGCGGTGCTGGTTTCCGCAGCAACGGGCAATGTCACTGTTAATGGCGTGATTCTTATTATGATCGCAGCGTGTAGTTGGACGTTAATGGGCGTGATTGTTAAAGCGTCTAAAACCACTCAGGCTTTTGCGTTTAACGTGTGGGGCATGCTATTTGCGCCAGTTCCATTAGTGTTGTTTGCGGTGATGCTGCACGGTGACCAAATTATTTGGCAGGCGATAGAACAATGGGATTGGAACGCAACGATTGCTGTGTTGTTTCAGGCTTACCCAACCACGCTATTCGGTTACTGGGTGTGGAATAAACTGTTAATTCAATATCCGTTAAGCACGACAGCGCCGTTAACCTTGCTAGTACCTATATTCGCATTGATCAGTGGTTACTTTATGTATGACGAGGTGCTTTCAGTCGCTCAAGTTGTGGCATCTGTACTGTTTCTAGTCGGTATAGGTTTGATAGTGAAGCCTGCTAAGACAACCGTAAGACCTCTTAGGGAAATAAAGACGATTGATTGAGCGTTTTCTAAAAACACAGCAGAATAGCATTGTCGAAAGGATTGACTAATTCGAATTAAATTCTGAAATGATACAAATATCATATTTAATAATGGTTACTTAGTAACCTCTGTTGAGTTTGATATCAAATCAAGTGGCTGATTTTATTGGGTATAGGATAGAGGTCTCAAAAATTATCTTTTAGAACACTAAAGTTTTAAATTCTTATTATGTTGGATTTTGCGGGATATAGTATCGCATCGCACCTGTTGGCTAGGTGTTTTTTAGCTATATATGTGACTTTGCAAGGGAGTTATCTTCCTGATTTGAAAGAATAATTAAATTGATGAGATAAAAAAGTTGGCGAAAATCAGAAGCTTGGCATACACTTTCCTTGTAAATGACCTTATCTCATTGATTGAATAGGGTAAATGCTTTGGCGCTACTGAAGATGGTAGCAATGTATAACATAGCTTTGAGGAAAGTTTTATGGCACTCACTAAAGCCGATTTGGCTGAGAACCTGTTTGAAACACTCGGATACAGCAAGCGGGATGCCAAGGAAACGGTTGAAGTGTTTTTCGAAGAAGTTCGTAAGGCACTTGAAAATGGCGAACAGGTAAAACTGTCTGGTTTTGGTAACTTTGATCTTCGTGAGAAAAACGAGCGACCTGGTCGTAACCCGAAAACTGGTGAAGACATTCCAATTTCTGCTCGACGTGTTGTTACTTTTAGACCGGGACAAAAACTGAAGGCCCGAGTCGAAAATATTAAAATCGAGAAGTAGCCAAGCAATAGACCACGCCTAGCGTGGTCTTTTTGTATCTACGTCTTATGCATCATTTGCTGACTGTCTTGTCACTAGTTTCTCTTAGTGGTATCACCTGACTCTCTTTTCTTAGCTACCCTTCTCGTTAATCACCCTTCTCGTTAACTACTAATAGTGACATCCCTATATTTTGCTTTCTGATAGTAATGAACTAATGAACTAATGAACTAATGAAAGCAACGCGAGAGCACTAATAAAAAGAAAGGGCTGCGATTATGCAGCCCTTTGTCGTTCTTGTTTATGGTAAGCGTTTATGCCAGTGGTTAAGCCGCTTTGATGTGCGTGGTAATGTATGGTTGCCATGCTTGTTGATAAAGCTCTAAAGATTGGCGTCTTAGGCTATTAATTTGTGCCGCTTCAATGTCATTGATAGGGCGTTGTTCTGCAATTGCGTGACGCTCAATACCTTGGATGATTTCGTAAAGCTCGTGCTCAGGGCCACTTTTCACATCAGCAATCGCTTTTAAGTGAAGTTGAACCTCTGCAATGATGTTGGTTTTTGGCAAACGAACCAACAAGTTAAGGTCACGGTAGCCAGAGTCAGCTGGTGATTTAAACTTGTTTTTCAGCTTAACAACGTCTGCTTCACGGCTTAGCGCTTCGTAAACTTCAACCAAGCTCTCGACATCATTCGCGATGATAGTTGCACGGGCTAAGTCGGTAATTTTTGTCACATCACCATCAAGCTCAAGGGCGATTTTTTCTTCTGCACGAGCTTGAGATTTAACGCCAGCAAATAGCGCTTCAGAATTGGTGAGTAGGGCAGTACTTTTACAGATAGTTTCTAGTTCAGCTTGGCCTTGATGCGCTTTGCTGTACAGAATATCGAAGTCGGTGTAAGGCTGAGTCGGGCGTGAGTCGAAGGCTTTGATGCCGTAAAGGCCGCTCAAACTATGACGGAATACGTTTGATGAAACTTGGTTTTGCGCAGGAGTGCGCGTTTGATCAGTCGAACTTGTTGAAACAGGTGCTGCTGCGAATGCAGGCGCTCGGCTCAATACCAATAGCATTAGGGCCGTCGTACGGAGAAATACACTCATTCAAACTCCAAAATACAAGGTTACAAAAACGGGTAGTTAAAAGGGGTAACCAGTAACGCACAAGAGTAAAAACAGCTTAACTAAACTCACTACATATTAAATGGGGCTAGCTAAGACAGAAACCAACTCTAACGTTTAATATTGCTTTAAAATGTGAAGATATAGACAAATAATCCAACCGTTAGTTCCGCAATTATTAGAACTTTGAACTTAGCCAGTTTCTGATTTCATCGAAACCAATTTGGTACTTTAAACCAAGCTAAGGTTGCTCTTACCTCTCTATACTGTACCCTTGCATTATGACTGTTTAACATGAACGAAAGATGAATAATCCTGAATTTTGGCACAATAAATGGGCAGCCAACCAAATTGGTTTCCACCTCGAAGATGTAAACCCACTTCTGATTAAATTTTGGGAAAAGACTGAGCCTAGCTACGAGAAGAGTGTGTTTGTTCCACTTTGTGGCAAAAGTGAAGACCTGATTTGGCTAGCTTCAAAGCATGAAGATGTTCAAGGTGTCGAGTTAAGTCAGATTGCGGTTCGCGCATTTTTTGCAGAGCACCTTTACACCCCGACTGTGACTCAAATCAGTGGTCAGCACGAGCTGTATCAATTCGATGAACTGAACATCTACACGGACGATTACTTCTCAGCGCCAATCCAGCCTGTCGATACCATTTACGATCGCGCGTCTTTAGTCGCATTGCCTGAAGAGATGCGCGTGCAATATGTAGAGCGTTTGAAGCAACTGTTAAAGCCAGGCGGCAAAATCTTATTGGTGACATTGGATTACGATCAAAGTGAGATGGCAGGGCCTCCGTTTAGCGTACCTAAGCTAGAGATCGATCAGTTATTTGCAGGTTATAAGATCACTTTGTTGAATCAAGATATCGCAGATGATGAACACCCTAAGATTGCGAAGAAAGGTTTGTCTCGATTCAGTGAAGAAGTGTATTTGATTGAGTCTGACGCTTAAGCGCAGTGAGCTCTCTAGCGAAAAGACCGCTTCAATAAAAAAGATAACACCAACAAAAAGACGGGCTCGATAGCCCGTCTTTTTTGTTGTTCAGATTTGAAGTCGTGATTGTTCAGAATTGAATAGCTGGCTAGGGCGTGTTGATCTTTGCTGTACATTTCGCGTTCAACAATACATCGGTAGC
>NZ_JBFSPI010000121.1:0-10769 GCF_041464685.1 Vibrio sp. 10N.237.312.B06 | reverse complement strand
TACCGATGTATTGTTGAACGCGAAATGTACAGCAAAGATCAACACGCCCTAATAAGCGACCGTTAAATAGCAGTAATAGACAAAACTGGGGATCGCGGTCAAGTAGTTAGTGCGACCGGTTTCTGTAAACGATCGCTGAATCACACTATTTTAATTCCTGAATTGGGTGCGGAATGACGGTTCTATATTTAAATACAAAATAGATTAAAACTACAAAAATAAGAAAAGCTGCCATAGCAATTGGCATATTCGCACCGAGGGCTAATAATTGAGAAGCAATGATTGCTGCAATGATTGTAGCGAAGCTAGACAAAGAGGTAAGTCGGCCAAATAGCAATCCAGAGTTCTGCTTTCCCAGTCTACCAATCACAAAAGAAGAATAGGAACTAGACATTATGGAAATGAATGAACCAGAAAATAGAAATAGAAAAAGTGAAATTTTATCATTAAATAAAGCCATAATAGAGTAGATACATATTAGACATATGGAGGCGGAAATATACAGTTGCAATGAACTAAAAATAGAAACTAAACGTTGTATTAGAACAGCACTTGTAAAAATCATAATGATAGTCATTACAGCGTTAATTTCAGCTATATCACTTGGAGAAAAATTAAGTGTCAATGTCATCCAAGCAGGCAGAAAATGGTACGCAGTACCAATTGCCATGCCAGTCAATAGATGTACGCCCATAAGGTTTATATATTCTGATTTCTGAGAAGTACTAGTTTTAACATCATTTTGATTGATATTCGTCCGTTCAGGTAGATTCAACTTCATGTATACAATTACAAGTGAAATAGAGTATACAACACTGACAGATAAAAAGATTACTTCGGCTCCAAAAGGGTAAAGTAGCCCCCCAACTATGGGACCACACATTAAGCCAGTATAAGAAGCCGCATTTACCTTGGACAATGGGACCATTACGTCATTTTTTTCAGCAAACTCCGCTGCCATTGCTCTCGCCAAAGATATCTTTCCCTCGAACATACCCAACAGAATTCGAGACAGAAAAAACAATTCAAAATTATTCATCATAATCGTTATTGCCGAGAAGATATAACCAAAGATTGAAAGCCCTATTGACGTCATTAGTAGGATTCTCTTGCCATACTTATCTGAGAGTTTTCCAATAATGGGAGATCCAATGATAATACCAAGTGGATAACTTACTAATAAAATACCAAATGCAGTTTCTTTATTAACTGACTGAAAATACATAAAAGAGAAGCCGTCTGACTCCAACACCATTGGTGCTAGGATAGGATATACCAAGGATACCCCTAAGCCTCCCAATAGAACTATAAAATAAAGAACGATCATAATAGTCCCTCCACTATTCTATTTAAGTTTTTCAAGATACCGACTACTTTATTCACAATATCGTAATTAGATAGTGAAATTCTAATAGTGTTTTTCAAACCAGAAGGTTCAATTACCACTGATATATCATGTTTTTCCAATGCAGAAACAATTGATTCTAACTCGAATAATTCTATAGTTATGAACGTAGTATGGCTATCGTATACTCTCTTGATGCCTTTAAATGTTTTTAAAATCATAATTAGTTCTGCACGTCTCTCTTTGAATAGCTGTATATCATCTCTTTGTGTATTAACTGCAAGCTCTTGTTTTAACGCTTGTATCACTGGTGTGGACAAAATAAAAGGTTCTTGCATTGACTTCAAATGCCGAACATTTTCTTCGTTAGAAAGAATAGCTCCAACTCGTAAACCCGCTAATCCTAACGCCTTGGAAAATGTGCGTATCAACATTACATTTTTTAAATCTTTTAAAAGTGCAACGTTTGATTCGGCTTCAGACATTTCAATATACGCCTCGTCAATAATAACCAAGCCATGGTAACAATGTGCAAGGAGTTTAATTTGTTGGTGACTAAGTCGAGTTCCAATTGGGTTGTTTGGATCGCATAAGACTATTGCTTTTGTCTTTGAATTTAGAATAACGTCTAAGTTAAGTTCATTGTAATGAGGTTTTTCTAAAGTAGTTTTTACAACATTTAGTCCATGCACTTCGGACCAATGAATTAACCCGAAAAATGTAGGAATTGGTATACATACACTGTCTATTGCAGGTTCAAGGAACGTATCCAGAATTAGTCTAAAAGCATCAACAGCTCCAGCAGTTAACAAAATATTTTCTTTGTGTAAATCAGTTTGACTTGCATTTGTTGTTATAAAGTTCTGGAAACGCGCGTATTCAGAAGTTAAAACACTATAATCAGTTTCTGGATATAGTTTTAAATAAGAGCCATATGGCGGTTCGTTGTTGACTAGAGTACGGACATTTTTGCTATGCGTAATTTGAGGCAATTTTTTTAATGCAATTGCTCTTGGTTTAGGTAGCTTGCTCATTTTAATAGAGGAAGGGCCATTGACAGCCCCATTTTTCATGCTAATAACAACATCACCACTGCTTTTTGGTAAAGCTCGAATACTCACGCCTGAATATTTACCATCTATTAGAAAGAAGCCATATAGTGGAAACGCTTCTATTACTTCATATCTTCCGTTTGTATTTAAAGTTACAGTCTCGTGGAATGATGGGGGAATATACTGTTGAACTATATATTTAGAATTTACGAACTTATTTATATACTTTCGCCAGCAATCAGGAGGTGTACTTTTTCCAATTATTACATCTTTTCCACCATATCCCGAACCAGGTTTGATAACGTAATCATTTTTATGCTGACGTACATGTTTGGCTACATCACTTTCCAAAACAAAGGTCTTTGGAATATATTTTTCAATAAATTGAGAGAAGTGCTTTGGCAATTCACTCTTCAATTCATAAAATTTTGCAAACCACATTTTATTGGCAATCAGGCCATACTTTGGTCCTCCAATAACATTTACTTGCCTAGAGCTACACCCATCTAGAATTGCGCGATATTTATTTTCATCTAACAATATATCATTCAATGAAAACATGGGAAGTATATTAGTTATTTCTTTCCCATCACCTACATATGATCCGTTAACTAACTCCACTTGAGATGAACGAATAACTTTAACAGAACTAGAATTGAAGTTCTGCAGTTCAGCCGCCAAAACGTCTAGCGAACTTTTCATTCGTTCAAAATATTTATCATCTTCAATGATATGTAATGTAGAAGAGCTTGGATAACGACTTATGATGTATTTAGCCCAGAGCCGCAATGTATCGTATTCACAGTCATCATGATCAATTAATCGTGATAGAGAGGAGAAAAACATTCCACCAATTGCGGCACCAATATTAAGTTCTAGTATTTTAGGATCAATACCATCGAAAACCACATCAGGTCTAGCGACAAAATTTTTATCTATATCTTCATCCATTGCAAAGATTATTTCTATTTCTTTTTGAGAGTAACCTAAATACTTAGCAACCAACGAGTAATTATTATCGAAGTACTCGCCTATAATAAAAAAAATTAGCTCATTGAGCAGCTGGAATTCTGAACCAAATTTAGAGTAATTTACTTCCATTGAATGAGTATTAGCAACGTGAATACTTCCACCGTATTCGCAAACTCCAAGGTTTTTAATTTTATTCATTAAATTATTTAACATTTGTCAACCCTTCAAGTGCAGTAATGATACCCTTCCTCTCCACTTCAGTGGTTGAACAGCACCAGCCTATTTTTGCAACCCCACTTGAAATGTTCACGATTTTAGAGGTATTACTCGCTCGAATCGTCATACCGCCAAAAGAGTCATTGACTGAAAACAATCCTAAAACGAACTTAGCCGGCTCAACACTTCTCCCTGACTCGATGAGTGAATCAAACTCTACGGGCTCGTGAAAATTTTGTACTATAAAAGAACCAGTTTTAAGATTACATAACACGTCTTCTAAATCCGTTTCAGCAATCTCGCCTCCTATATAAATAGATTGCCCAGCAAAACCATCTACTTTTTTAAATATTAACTTGGATTTGTCTTTTAGGTATACAGGTATGTCCTCACGAACAAATAATTTGGTTTTGGGGATATACTCGTTTATAGCTTGAACCTCACCCTTGGTTAGTAACTTTTGAAACTCAGTGTCATGTAAGTAGGCCAACCATAACTTATTAGTTCTGATTTCATCTTCAAGTCCATTGATAAGGTTTGCTCCTTGACTCAATATTCTCCAAAAAAACTCTTCATTATCATCGGCGATTTCATCTATGCTAAAACCACGATAAAACAACGTGTTGCTATCACCTTCAAGCCACTCTAGATTCATTGTTTTGTCTGTGCACGCGTAAACGGGAATGTCGAAGCCAACTCGCTGAACCGCATCTCTCATTGATTCAAATTTGGGATATCCTTTAGACTGATGGCTTTCAAGATCAACAAATACTAGTCGTTTGTAGCCTTCGGAACGTGTCTTTAAATGTTCAGCTAAGATATCAAATGCTGAAAAGCATTTTTGAGGTAACCGTAATCCCAAAGTTCCACTTAAGCTGCTATAAGCTTCTGAGCAAATAAATCCCCCCACTCCAGGGTGAATGTTTAGCTCGACTACTTTATAGTTTTCTGTAGTTGGCACTACATCAGCTCTAGCAATAGATGTTTTAGGATGATATAAATTATCCCATTTCACATACTTATGATATTCAACAGAAACACCCAACCTTTCTAAAAACCTTTTTTCCCCGTCTCGCTCAAGTACAGCGCGAATGATTTTATTTTGAGCGGTGTATATTGATTTTAACGCGCGTGAAAGTTCAATGTAATCCTGTTTGTCTATACAGAATAACGACGGAAGCAGACGGTACATTTCATTACTCGCACCAGAATCAGTTACAATATTTTGGCAATTATTCGATGCTTTGGTGTAAGTAGAACAGTGTTGGACTCTCTCAAAAGCTAGCTGAATCGCTATATTATCTTCGGAAAACATAATGAAAATCTCTAATTAAAATGATTAGAGCCATATAAAATGGCTCTTGTCGTTACTATATTTCAGGTTCAAATATTTTTTGACTACTTTCTGTTGAAAACTCTCCAATCAAGTCAGTAATGCGCTCATGTATTAAATCCATATGCTTCCACCCTTCATTCAACGTTTTGGATAGAGACAGATACTGTTCTCTTGTGAGATTTTTGAAATGTTCTTGACCTATAGATGAATGATCATCGTCTGCTTCCGCATGAATCTCAAAGTAATCTTGTTCACCCTTTATAATATTTTTCAAATAGGACCCAAATATATGACCTGAAGTTTCTACAACTAGGTGCACTAATGCTAAACGTTGCACCTCATCAAGTGTGTACATAGAGTATACAAACCAATTGCAAGCTGACTCTAATTGAGCGTCATAAGGTAAGCTCGGATCATAATGTTCGCTCAAGAGTTTGTCATGCCCCAACTCTTCTTCAAAGTGATCAATATATATGGATTCAAACTCAACAGATTGAACAGTTGCTTGTCTAGCATGTAGCATTTTTTGAAAAGCTTTTGACCAACGCAATAGGTAATGCAAAAAAACTTTTCTTTTAGAAATACATTTAAACTCACCTTTACGCACTAGATCAAAAAGCGGATTCTGGTGATGATATAGTACATGTTTTTCATTTAGCTCTATTAATGATTCAAACCCATTACATTCAAATACAACACGAGGATTATTTTGGTTTTCATACAAACCAAGTCCTTCAAACTGCACCGAAAGACCTCTAAAGCATTGCCCTTCAATAGTTTTAAAACCATGTAGCGCTCCAGAATTTATGCATATAACATCGCCTTCATTCGCTAGTTGTTGTTTATCTCCCGTAAGGTACACAGAGCCCGATGTAACAATTATCATAGACTCAGTAGGATGCCGGTGATTTTCAAGAATTTCACCATCAGTTAACTTTACCCAGCTCAATGAACAACGTCTCGCATTATCCATAAAAGACTTTAGAATTGAAGAGTTCCTAAAGTCTCTGTGTTCACCAAGTTCAATTGTCTTACCATGATCAATAATTGATGTTATAGCTGGAACTGCATCTCGCGCTACAACTTTAACGTTTACTTTTTCACTTTTCACAAATATGTCCTTATATTATTGATGAATTTTTCTAGCTGCATGATTTTTCTCGTAATAGCTTGGCAGCAACGGAGGAAGTAGTTCTTCCAATTCAAAAATGGTATGTGACTCTAATTTTTCTTCTGGATAAAGTTTGCTATAAATTCGTTTTGTTTCTTCTCGAATTTTCTTTACAGCGTCAACGCCATTTTCTGAATCTATGTTTGATAAAGATTCAATTTCATCTATTAAAGACTGATACAGTTTTTCAGCATTATCTTGATTCCTTATTTTATGGACAATCCCTTGGTAATAGAAATCAGGGAATAGTACATTCGCTAGTTTTGTTACGTAATTCGCTCTTCTGAAGCGGAGACTGATTGACATAGAGTCGTCTATGTAGTCTGCGTAGTGCCAACATAAAGTAGGTACATACATACAGTCGCCTTGCTGAAGGACAACTTCTTGTCCTCCTGTAAAAGACAAGAAATCTCTGCGTTCTTTGTCTGTCATTCTGTCAATTGCCCACGCACCAAATTGAGTGAAAGGCAATAGCTTCTTAGATGATTTATGCGGCCAAATAATAAAACGTTTTCGACCAAAAACCTGATATAGAAAGCCATTTGTTCCTGCTTTATCAAAATGAATTCTTGCTGTGTTACCTTTATTCCCTACAAAGCATTGATTTACTATTGCCTCACTCTCGTTATCTTTTGGATTGCAAACGGTAGGTATATTGTAAAGGGACGCTAGTTTCTCAGGCGATTGGAACTCCATACACATTACTTTCGACTCGGGGTTATTCTCGATATAATCGAAATACTCCTTTAGGGTAATACTTCTTTTTTTGGTATGTTCTGATTCAACATGGTCGTTTTTAGTATTAATATCATTAATATATCGACTCATGTACTCTTCTTGCACTTCAATAGGCAAGTTACACAAATGCGACAGAGTTTTTTCCTTTGTACTCAAATCAGCGATAGGTTGCCCCGCAAAAAAATTCTTAATTACGACAGGTTTAAGCTGTTTTATGTATTTATTAAAAAATTCCTCATCTCCCGGATATTCAATATAATCAAAGTCGTTAATTTTTAAGTCCATTTGGTTCAGTCCTTATTTATTATTGATAATAGGGAACAGAGTGTGGCCACCTTGCTTTTTGGCACATTCGCTCTGCACATAATTCGTAACGCTGAAGAATCTCTTGGAATAATCGGGAAGAATAGAGGGGAAACATAAAAACCTTCATCAAACAAATATTTAGAAACTAGAATTGGGTTAGTTTCAGCTTTAAGGTCAATTCTCCGTATTGCTAGTCCATTGTTTGATGTTCTTGTTGGAGTTAGCTCATCGAACAAGCTAACATTGGTACGAAGCTTTTGTTGTAAGATACTAATTTCATCGCTCATATGTATTTTACTCGCTGCACTAATAGCACCTAATGTCGCTGTACTTAAAGTCTGCGACCAACACATAGGTCCTCCACAAAAATCCAGAATTTCTTTTTGCATTTCATTTGCCATCATTATTACCCCGCCGCCTGAACCGAACCCTTTATTCAATGAAGCAATAATAAAAGTTCGTTCATTTAGTGTATTAAAAAACGACTTGGCTACTCCAATTCCATTTTGGCCGAAACAAGATATTGAATGTGAGTCATCAATATATAGAAACAATCCATATGTTCTCTGTAACCTTTGTAGTTCTTCAAATGGTGCTACACCTCCAGTACTATATGCTCCGTCACATACATACACGACATTGTCATTTTCCTTGCATATCTCCTCTATTCGCTCGATGTCATTGTGTTCACATGTAACAACTGTGGTCTCATCAGCACAGCTAGGCTTCATAATGTTCATTGAGAAGTGCGCTCTTTTGTCAAAAATAACAATGGGCTTTCTTCCATCAGTGAAAACACCGCTTGCCAATAGAGGAAGTGTACCTACTGATGCTGATGTACAACTGGGAGTTAGCTTAATTGTGCAATCAAATAACTTGCTCAACTGCCCCTCACAGTGTTCGACTAGTTCATGACCAATTCTTGCCCTTGACAGCGAAAGCGCTATCATACCGAAATTATCTAGTGCGCCCATTGCTCCTTTCAATAATTCAGGGTGTTCATTTAAACCTAAATAAGAACAAGAACTCATATTTATAAATGAGTGACCTAACTCTGTCTTTAGCTGTCCCTGAGAGCTATTTGACACTTTAATTTTGGCTACGCCACCGTCA
The DNA here is from genome assembly GCF_041464685.1 of Vibrio sp. 10N.237.312.B06. Lineage (NCBI taxonomy): Bacteria > Pseudomonadati > Pseudomonadota > Gammaproteobacteria > Vibrionales > Vibrionaceae > Vibrio > Vibrio sp. 10N.237.312.B06. The sequence goes on along the minus strand of NZ_JBFSPI010000121.1, from coordinate 2,520 downwards.
ACAGCTTTTTTCCAATTCGGCATGCTTATATCAACCATTTTCATAAAATTGGCATACTTATTCATGAATCTGTGCCTCCCTAAACTAACTTTTGGATGATGTGTTTGGCTACCAGCAAATCTAAACTAGCATGGCCTGTAGAGCTAAATACTGTTGGAGAGTTTTTTAATCGTTTCGAATCCTGAGAAAACAGATCATTTAGCCCGATAGCATGTTTATGAGCATCTCCAGCTTCTTCTATTGCTGTTTTTAAGTCTTCAACGATAACAGTGGAATTTAAAAGAATTTCTCTCGAAACTTCCCGGCTAAACTTCGTATGTTTCCCAATGCAACTATAATGCACATTTTTATTGCTGCACATATTTTGAATAAGTGGCACATCACTTGTAGTAGCAGTACAGATTATATTCGCGTCCAGTACCGATTGTTCATTAGCATTACACCATTCAATCACTCGAACACTTGAAAGTTTACTTCTGATCTCATTTAAGTGACTATCGTTGTAACTTCTAGAGCAAATATTAATTTTTGTTATTGGTCTAATTGCAGTTATCGCTAGAATTTGTTGCATTGCTTGAACTCCTGCACCAAATACTGTCAATACATTTGAGTCGTTTGGAGTACAAAAGTCAGCTATAATCGCGGACACTGCTCTACATTTAATGTTGGTTATTGTGGCACCATCTAGTGTAAATAGGAGTGTTCCTTTTCTGCTATCAAATACAGTGACAATGGAATTAACACTAGGAATACCAATTTCTGAGTTTTCCTTACGATAAGTTGCTATTTTCGTAATGAAAACTCCATTTTCGTCACTTAATGCAGGCATTGCTCCATACGAGCCTTTTTCATCTTTTATAATTAACCTTTGCGGGGCTTGTATTTTTGAAAATGAGCCATCCTCGATCGAAAATTTTATTTCTTTTAATAGTTTTTTAAAATCAAGACTTGATTCGATTTGTTGAGAGGTAATGAATTTCGTCATTGTTTCCTACTTCACCTTTTTCGGAACTAAAAAAGAGCGTTCCCATTCAATAACTAGCTCATTTTTTTGATTATACCCACGAGTTTCGACTGTAACTATTCCATCTGAAGGACGACTTTTAGACTCGCGTAAACCTATAATTGTTGATTCTGCTCTTAATGTGTCACCTACAAAAACGGGATGGGGCATGTTTACATTTTTCCAACCTAAGTTAGCAATTGCTCCCATACTGGTACTCTTTAAACTCAAGCCACCAACAATGGAAAAAGTTACTAACGAAGAAACTAATGGTTTTTTAAATTCAGTTTTAGCTGCATATTCGTTGTCAATATGTAGTGGATGGGTGTTCATGTTGATCAATGATTGCCATATGTTATCGGTCTCCGTAATTGTTCGCCCTGGAGTATGTTCATAGGTTTCTCCTACGACAAAATCCTCATAACGAAGACCATGAACCTCAACAAAACGATTCCCTTCTTTACGCTCTAACCAACTAATTGCTTTTTTCATTTCCAACTATTCCCAATCTTCAGCAGCTTCTTTTAAAACTCGATTCGCATATTTAATCATTGGTGGGCCTGCCATTTCGCTTTCATTTCGACCGATGGATGAATTGGCAGTCATGTCGGTAGATACAAGTTGAGTAATTTTTTTTAGCTCTTGACTGCTAACTAATAGTGATTCATTAATATGTTTAACTTGAAATGGATGAACGGCTATTTTCCCTAGAAATCCCACTTGTTTACTTTCAGCGCAATCAAGTTTTATTATTGCTTCATCTCTAAGCTCAAAAGATGGGGAATCGATAGCATTAATATTTAGCCGAGCTGCCTCTTGGACAATTTGAGTTTTAACAATTTTAAAGTCAGTCTTTAGAGGATTCATTCCAATATCTAGAGCATAGTCTGCTGCTCCAAAAATTACCCCCTTAAGGTTATTAGGTGCTGATGTTAAGTCCCTCAACTCCTTCAATGCTTGAGTATTTTCTATGACTAAATATATGTCATACTTAGCGCCAAAAAAATCACTTACTATTTGAAGATCAGTTACAAGCCTTGCTTTAGGCAGAATTAGAATGTCTACTTTTATTTCGTTTTCTTTAAGATAGAGAAGATCAAGATACCCTTCAGTTGAGCTTAAAGAATTTATCCTTAAAGCCGATTTTTTGCCAGTTCGGGCTTCACTTACCAACTCGAAGATCTTATTTAAGGACAATCTTGCTCTTTCTTTTTGCTCATCTGGAACAGAGTCTTCAATGTCATAGTGAATGATATCAGCATCATATTTAATGCACTTATCAATTAACTGTTCATTAAATACAGAAGCACACAACCAACTTTTAAAATTTCTCATTTTTATAAATCACGACCAAGAAAATGTTAACTGAACATTACAGTCACTTTGTCTTCTTGTACATGTAGAGCACTACACCTCGTAAAATTTACATAAGAAACGTGACGCAGTGCACAGGGCTACCGCATGCTAGGGCGTGTTGATCTTTCGTGAGTGTTTTTTGAACAGCATGGTAAAGAGTT
>NZ_JBFSPI010000120.1:0-11911 GCF_041464685.1 Vibrio sp. 10N.237.312.B06 | reverse complement strand
AATCGCGGTGATGACCGCAGCGCTGACCTCCACGCTCACTGTGTTACTGGTGACGTTGTCTTTAGTGGCCGTTATCTTTAGGACTCCTAATGCTTTGCCTATTAATTTTCCCGACTCTACAAAATATCCAACATTCTCGTTACTGGATCGCCAAATACTTAAATCAGTTAGCACCTTTGAAGAGTGATCAGAATAATGACCTATTGCAATGAAAGTTTGTTTGTTACCTTTCGCCAGCGTTAATTTACTTGTCCCCCGAGTTCCTGCTGAGGATACGCTAATATCGATTCGTTCTAACGTTAAGGTTGGTTTTACAACCTCTTCTGATAGTTCTGAATTACAACCTGTCAGGAAGATGATAAAAAGATATATGGATATAATTTTATTCATGGTTTTATATATTAATATTAAAAATAGGATTACTGAAGATCGGGTAATAAACGGTGGGATGACAATCATTTAAGATAATTTATGACTTTTAGGGGCTTTGTTGCGTAATTCAGTTTAGAGACAGAGTCGTCCCGTTCCGTGTATTTCGACGACAAGTTTCAGGTAGTCGGATATGTAGGTAACAAGCTATTCCATACGATGGTACTGGGCTAAAAGGCGTCATCCAACAAAGTCTAAAACTTGGATCGCCCTAAAATACTTCATCAACCGAAAAGGCCAGTGGCAGTTTCACGGTTGGCAGAAGATCATGGATATGGATTGCCAGTTCAATCTCTTCCAAATAGCCAAAGTGCCAATAGAAAGGCATGTGAAAATCCGAAGTGCAGTGACACCATTTTACCCTCAATACCAAGAATACTTGGCTAAAAGGAAGTCCAAAAGGCTAGCTCGTAACTATTGGAACGAACCTGCTCCGACTGCTTTATAAGTTGCTGAGTATCATTTGATGCCTTTGTGGAGGCTTGAGCCTAGTGCAGTGAAAGTTGCACGCTGGGTTCTTAGGGAGACGGCACTTGGTAACAAGTGTCGTCCACCCGACAGATCTAAGCTAGCTCGTTGTTGGACAGAAACGTATCAGTGGTTTTGCTAAATTAGCAGTCAATAAATTAGTTTAGGTATGGAAAAACCACCTTATCACCAATCTTTGTCTGGGTTTGATTTAAGCGGGCAGATCAAGTAAAAAAGATCCTCTGGCAAGGAACCTACAACTATTTGGTTTTATTTCGTCCAAGTAAGTGGTGTAGGTCTGTATATGCTTTACTAATAAACAAGTCATAAACCAGTTTGAATGACGAAAACAATAAGGATGATATTGCAGAAATTTGTACTGCGAATAAGAGCCAAACTATTAACGCGCATACTGCTTTAATTTTGCCCGCACTAATTATCTGAACTATTGAGGCGTGCGTTGAGAAAGTTAATGTTAAATCACAAAGTAAAGACGCTATTAGCGACGTGGTACTAAAAAGCAAAACCAGTACCAAGCTCTTTAGAACGCTTAGGTCTACACCACTAAAAGCTAGCCCTATGTTTTCCTTTCCTTGTACTTTTTGCAATGCAGTCGGATAAATTAGAGCTAACCAAGCTCCAATTACACCAAACAAGATTGCCGATACATTAACTAATATTCCTATCTGAGATTTTATTAACTCTACTTTGAGAGTAAATGCGAAATCAAATAGATACTTGTTGGCAACAATTACGTAGCCAACAAGAAACGCTACCCATAAACCAAATTTTAGCCAGCCGAAACTAGCTTTTTTATCGGTCATGCTGCTTTTCTCTTATTAGGTTTTCTAGGTACCAATCTGACCTGCTTTGTGCCAATGTAATCAAGCAACTCAGATGCACCAAATGGGTTTTTACCAATACGTTGAATCTCGAAAGCGTGTTCTGTTTTGAGATACTTACCATCTAAGAAAATCTTTCTACCACTCTCACCTTTAAGCACAAAACCAAGGTTGTTGTACTTGTCAGGGTCAATAATTTCCTTTTGATAAGCTGTTACGATATCCAAAAAGTCATTTGCGGTCGCAGGCGTAAAATCAAGTTCAACTTCAACATGCACTTCTTTGGCTTTAGGCAATCCACGACCAACGGCTTGACTCGCTAGATTATGAAACCAACCTACAAGTTCAACGTCTTCAGCTTGTTTTTGAGTTCTACGAACAATCTTAGTTATTTTATCGTGTTTTTGTGTTAGTTCTTCAATCGTCGATTCATCAGTTTTACGCTTCAGGTCAAGCTTGAAATAACCCAAGTCTCCATCTTTATCATCAGGATGTCGATAGCCTATAACTTTATCTTCATTATCTTTATGCGTAACTGCAAATTCTGAATAGTTCTGCATATATCCGGTAATGTAGTTTCTTAAAGCTACAAGCGATGTCATTGCGTGGTCATAGTGAATTGTTGCTAAAAGGTCATGATTCAATGAAATCCAATAGTAGCTTGGCAAGCCCGGTATAACTGTGTTGGAGTCAACACCAGACTTCACCTTTGCTTTACCAGGCTTTGAGTCTTTCGATATAGTAAGAATCTCGTCATCAGCATTGGTTAACTCATTCCAAAGCACAAAGACGTACTCACCATTTGCACCATCGATGTCATAACAATAGACGTTCGATTGTCCTACTGCTTTATCAGCTTTTCTTGTACTCGTGTTTACTAGATTGGGTCTTTGCTTGAACCAGCCAATTAATGAATCTAATACAGCCTCACTTGAATCAAACAACTGCTCATCAGAGCCTCTTTTGTAAATGCCGAGTTTATCGATATCGTAATACTGAAGGGTACCTTTCATTCAAACCTCTTATTGATTGTATGAGGCACGAACGCCATCTTGATAGCCTATTGCAAACGCTGCGTGAGGGCTTTTGTGTCGAACTGTTCCGGCTTGGCTAACTGGCAAAGAGTCAATATCGATATTGAGTTCTTCTTGGCGTTCTAGACCCAGAGCGTAACCTCGTTCATAAGCACAACCGCAGCACTTATGACGCCCCATACCACCTTGGTCATGGGGTAATTGTTCAAACTCAGGGTAATGTCGATGTTCACTTTGACACGTTGACATAAAAACCTCCTATCGTTTCTTGTTCGATTGAGCTAATACTGAAGCAGCGAATTCTTTTGTTTCATCACTGTATTTGTCTGACTGAAGAACCTTTGAGGCTTTAGTCTCCATATCTTTGCCAGTTTGCTTTGACTTATCAGCTTGAGCCATTGCGCTTGCAGCTAGTGATTTCTGAATCTTTGAAGCGTTAGGGTCAGAAAGGGCTTTAGCTGCTTTCGAAGCAACTGATTTAGAGGTTTTCTTAGTATTCATAATGTTATCCTGTGAAATAGACGATCAAGATATGGTGATGGTTGTATATTATTTCAAGGCGCAGAAACAAATAAGTCCTGAAGTAGTGCAGTCTTTCGTTGAATACTTCAATTTATAATCAATTGATTAGTCAAAGGGATAACGAGTTAAGTTGCTCTGTGGGTCATACTTCTAGGTTTGCTAAATTTGGATAACTTTTAGTAGGGCAAAAGTGCATGAACAGGATGTGAATGAGTAAAGGCACTAAGCAGTAGAGGGGCACTTTCGAACTAGGAAGTGCCACGGGTAAAAAATCAACCTGAGAAGCTTTTGGACAAAACGATTTAGAGATATAGCTCTAAACCGTTTCTACCTGATTAAAAAAAGTATCTTGAAACCTTGGACGCTTACGTACTAACTCTATATGAGGAGTTATATTGACTCTAGGAAAATCTAGAGTGTTGGGTACAATCTTCGCCAGCGAGTTCAATTCTCATCCTGCACCGTTGCGTTTTTCTGGCACGAGGCCAAGGCTTCATTGCACGCATCAAAATCCAAAAAGTGCCCCATAGCAAAATCTGAAGCAAGGATAGATATCAACTTGACGTATTTTCGTACTCGGCTTGGAGTATCAATAACACTATGTATTAGCGCAGCGAATTTTTGCTCAGCCGTATCACCTACAATTGTCTTCATGGCTGAACGACAACAAGCATTAAAGACGTACTCAGCGTAACCATCATAACGCGGGTTGTACGCCCTCCCCCCCTCTAAAATAACCCCGTCTATATACGCTACTGCTGTAACATTTCTCACTATTTCTGCTAAAAAATTCAGAGGAGCCCCTGTTGCATCGATCGTTTCTCCATACTTTTCCATGAACTTAAATACTAAGAATGTATCTGAAGGATCAGGTGACCGACTTAGCTCTATTACGTCTTTGTACAAAATTGGAACAGGAGTACCAGCAAACAAGCTTAATTCGATACTTTTTTTTCTCTCCTCCATCGACAAAGAGTTCAGGAATCTCGAAACCAATAAATTCATATCTGCTGCTGGGCAACTTGAACGAGACAGAAGCTCACACATCAAATGATCAATACATAGCAAAGGTATACTATTGGCAAAAGAAAGTTGAAATGTCGAATAAACAGTTTCATCGATCATATCCCTTACCCGAACTAAGATATCAGGTGTATCGACTGGTTTGAGGGTTTCGACCTTCGCATATTCAAGTATTGTTTGTAAGCCTTCAATCAAACCTAAAGTGTCTCTTCTGATATCGTCTGCTGTAATCCTGTAAAGTCCGCTATCTGACACCCCCATAGACATATAATCATCTCTAAGCATATCCTCAAGCCAAGCTTCTATGACCGTCTTCGTATGCTGACATATAACAACTCCTACACCTAACTTGCCGAAGCTAGAGGTGAACCCCATTAGTGAAAGATAAACCGCTGTGTAAACGTCGATGATTACTTTATCTGGCTTTTCTTCCCCACCACTAAACAGTCCCATATATTGCGTCGAACTTTGCGAAGTGAGGTGTGAAACAGCCCCTCTAACAGGACTACTTGGATCAGTATATTTACCTCGCATTGTCAAAGGTACATTTGGATTCTGCAATGCTTCATCCCGCCGTTTCTCTTCGGAAGAATAACGCCTCATTATATTTTCAAAATAGGGAATCCATTCACTTTGATTTGAAGGTAAAGAAAACTGCCTGAAAACATCCGTACCATCGTAGCTACTACTACGCATTGTTGCAGCTAGCCTAAAGGCTGCAACATAGGGAGAAATGCGCTGAATTACCGTGATTTCACCTACGGTGTCTCCTTCCTGCGCATCTTCTAAGATTTGCCCCAATGGAGACTCTATATCCAATAAATCTGGATGCTTTATGTCGACATCACGAACAAGGATTCTAGTGAACGTATCAAAACCATCAGAGTATGTAATTCCATCTCCACATTTATTTGGCAAATATGGGTTTTCAACAACTTGAGGACGAGCACACAAAGCATTTGCATGAATCTGAGTTAGTGGTACAGCTACTTGATTTGGATGCTGTACAAACCAATCAACAAGTACTCTGTCAGAAAGACTTACATCCACATGAATTGCTATTTCGTTAACCAGTGCGACTTTTGATTTATGGTACGTTTCAAAGATTTCTTCTGGGATTTCAAAAACAATACCCTTCAGTTCATCTGTGCCCAGTCCCTCTGCTCTCGACACATGAAGCAACAGATGCCATGCATATGAATTGGTTGATGAGATGCCGATTGCAGCTCTAGCTGATTGAATTGATAATCCATACTCTCCCAAGCGTTCGTATACTTGAGCTTCTCTTAAACAAACTGAGACAGTTTTATCTTCTTCCCCTAAGTGCTTAATTTGATTTAAGAACAAGTCGAACTTTTCACTTGCCAATAGAGCGCTCAAATAGCATTCAAAAATAGGAGATACCCAAGCCTCATCGTCAAGGAATGGTTGGAGGTAATTGACTGCGTTCAGCGGCAAATCAAGCTCTAGAAACTTCTCGCACAACCGTAATACCGCATAAGGGTTTATGCGATAAAACTTCTCAGGATCTATATCTAGAAAACCTTGAGCTCTTTCATCCAGTAGTTGCACTTCTTTTTTATGATTGGTTGGACATACCGATACTCTCAGGTACAAGTCGAAGAAGGAGTTAATATATTCATCTCCAGTGCGGATTTCTCCACCACTCTCTACCCACTTGTTTACAGCCTTAGCCTTTATCTGATCATTTTCTAGGGCAGAATCTAAACGAGCAAATTGTTCTAAATCCAATGAGTCAGAAACCAATTCAAACTTGGCTTCTTCAGCTTTACCCCCACTAGAAAGTTGCTCTATGAAGTCAGCGTACGTCGAGTTCATATTTCGGATTCTATCAACATACTGCTTAGCTACATCGTAGAGTCGACTGTCTAAGAAAAAGGTCAAACTAAGTAGGTTCGTCAACGTTGCGATATACCTGAGATCATCTTTTTCTGCGATTTCAATCAATAACTGGGCTACAAGCCTATCGACATCAGCCTTCGTTTGTTTGCTTAGTGAAACGTAGTGTTTGCTCTGATTTTGCGTAACAAGTAAGCAGCTTTCTGTATAGAACAAAAGAGCTTTCGAATTAGCTGATGAAAAATAATTATCTAATTGTTGAGCTAACTCAAAAGCAAACTCAAAGTCTTCAACCCGAATGGCTCCACGAACTAAGCCTGTAACTTCCTGTTCAGACAAGTCATAGACGTTCGCATTGCGGTAGCATGACTCTAATTCTTCTTTAGATGAGAGGTGCTCGAAGAACACTTCTTTAATGTAGAAACTATCGCTTTTTAAGTCTGAATACCTCTCTCTGGCTAAACCTTCTGAAGTGCGTGACTCTAAATCAATAAGTATCGAAGTAACGACCTCCCAAACATTGTTTGGAAGGTCGTTATGTTTTAACAGTGTTAGAAGGTCATTCTTTGATGGTGCTTCAGAGCCACTCACTAACTCAACTTTGACGCCTAGAGCTGTTAGAAGCAACTGGACATCACGCTCTAAAGCACTTATCCCTTTAAGAACGTCAAGCTTCTCAGCTGCTCTTTCCAACTCCCTATAGCAGACATCACGCATGATATTGTCTATTACACTACCGAGATCTCTTGTTTGAACACTACGAATTATGTTTTCGTATTTGTTACCAGCAACATTGTCGCCTAGGCCACTATGCTCTTGATTCACCATCACACAACCTACCTATTTATGGTAAACAGTTTTGTTTCCTACAATGTTGTCGCCTGAACCACTATGGTTCTGAGTCACTGAACCAATCGTGGTATTTTGTTCAGGTTTAATTAGTTTTAAAATCTCTTGTAATTCACCAGACTCGCTCAACTTACGCTCAATTACGTGCTCACCGTAGTCCTGTAACTCAAGAGCATTGACTTGCTCTGCTAATTTTTCCAACAACTCATCATCAAAAAGCCACCCCTGTAGCTTTTCCTTCAAAAAGTCAGAAGTTATTGCAACCCCTTTTTTAAAGCCATCATACAGTACACCCGACAAAAGAGTGCTTGTTAGAAAGTCCATATGTACTCCTTAATTCACTAACATACTGAATCGTAAAAATTTCCCTACATATTATGAGCATTAGAAAAAGTCAGTCAATTAGTAGTTTGGTGAACAGATAATCTAAGCAAGTGTAACTTGGAAAGGGGCACTTTCGAGCTAGAAAGTGCCAAGCGTTGCGAATCGCTCTTAAACAGTTTGTATACAAATTGTACGCAACTTACCTTGAGGTCTCATCACAAATGTATGGTTTGCCGCCCGAAGTATCGCAATTAAGTGCGCATTCATAGTCACCATAGTTAGTTGCATTTAGGTCTTCTAGTATATCTAGCGATGCTGCACGACATGCAGAAAGCGAACTGAATGTTCCACCGAATCTGTCAATAGTTAAATTATTGGCATTTGGATACACAAAGCTCATCCATTCTTCTTTTTTAGTTTTATCGAAAACCCAAGACGTAATGTTGTATACAACAACAATGGTAATTATTACTTTTAGAAGTTTCATATTAGATTATTTGATTGGTGTATTGAAGGCCATAATTATATTACGGATACTAAACTATTGCATGCACTCGAATAACTACAGGTAAGGCAAACGTACAATCACAGATTGTGGGTTGATTTTCGTGCTGAGAAGGAAATGGGGCAATGTCGCGTTACGAATCGAAACAACACTAAACCCATTTGCATGAGAATATGGCCAAACCCTATCTCATTAGCCAATTTTTATGAACCACTACAGTTCTATGTTGTTGTCTTTGAGTTCTGAATCGATTAACTGTAAAAATTGATGACACTCAAGTACTAGTACTCTGCCGATAAGTTAGACTATGCCTCTTTACGAGGCAATCACACTTTAGGCGGTAGCGTATAATGACGCAGTGGACACTTACCACAAACTCTTTCGGTCGAATTTTCAAGAATCAGCTTGTCGTTGAGATCAGTGATGCAGGTATACGAGCTGATTCAGGCGGAGAGGTGAGTTTCTTCAAATGGGAGGATTTGGATAGCGCCCCAAGTTTGAAAGCTACAATCGCTGGCGGTTGCTTAAGCTTTAGTGTTGGCGGTAAGCAACACAGCTTCTCTATGTTAAGCTATCTACTCCCTTTTAAATACCCACACAATTTTTTTCCTCACTGGGCTAATCAAAATGCAAAGCATTTGGTTGGGTTCTTAGATTCAGTGGAGAATCAATGCCAATCCAGATTTCTTCGCGACTCATCCATACAGAACATACAGAGCTTTGCCAAAACAGAACACAAGCGGTGGCGAGGTTGGAACAAAGCTTCGGGTCTATCCGACTCCGCAAAAAATACAGCAGCCCAGGTAAGTCGCATTGCTAATTGGAAAACGGCGGATGTTGAGCGTATTAGAAGTGAGTATGTGGAGCGCGAGCTTAACGCTTTTGATTCATTTTTTAACAGCGTGGAATCTAACCCGCTCACCACTAAGCAAAGAGTTGCTTGCATCACCGACAATGATAATAACCTTCTTTTAGCTGGAGCTGGTACAGGTAAAACTAGTGTAATGGTTGGTAAAACTGGCTACCTAGTGAAAAGCGGGCAAGCGCAACCAAACGACATTTTGATGCTGGCGTATGGTCGAATAGCTGCGGAAGAGATTGATGAGCGCATCAGGGAAAAACTAGGATTTGAAGATGTAAAAGCGAGTACCTTTCATAGTCTGGGCGTGAAGATTATTTCACAAGTTGAAGGCAAGGCGCCAAGTTTATCGTCCTTGGAAAGTGACGTACGCGCAAAAGTGAAGTGGATGAATGAGGCTATTGCCTCTCTGATGCAAAATGTTAGCTATAAGAAAGCGTTACTAGATTATTTCAGTGCGTATTATTTCGTAGATAAAGATCCATTTGAGTTCAAAACCCAAGGCGAACACTTAAAGTATCTCAATGATAACGATATCCGCACGCTGAAAGGCGAGAAGGTTAAAAGCTTTGGTGAAATGGTGATTGCCAACTGGCTTTATAGAAAAGGCATCAATTATCAATACGAAGCTAAGTATCGAATCGATGTAGCTACGGAGCAATACCGACAGTACGAACCCGACTTCTATCTTCCAGATTATGATATTTATATTGAGTATTACGGTACGGATGAAAACGGAAACCCTCCACCATATATCGATAAAGAGAGATACCAACAAGGCATTAAGTGGAAGAGAGAAACGCATTCCAAGTATGGAACAGGGTATGTTGAACTGTATTACCATCAACACCGAAATCGCTCGATGTTAGAAATCTTGGAGCGAGAGCTAATCACTCGCCAAGTGAATACAAATCCACTGCCCGATAATGAGTTGTTCGAAAGTTTAGAGAACACAGGCCTAGTCACAGAACTGGCTCGCCTTTTAGGTTCGTTAGTTGATCTGTATAAAGCTGCTTGTCTTGATGAAATTGGTATTCAAAAAATAATAAAAAACTCTCTAGACCCCAAGCAAACAGCTAAGGCTTTGGAATTGTTGATGCCATTGTACCAGCGCTACCAAGATTACCTTTCAGAAGAGAACGTGATTGATTTTAACGATATGATTTCAAAAGCCTTGTCGTATGTCGAAACAGGTCAATTCGAGTCGCCTTGGAGTTACATACTCGTTGACGAGTTTCAAGATATCTCAGAGCCTAGGGCAAGGCTTGTAAAGGCACTTCGAGACAATAAAGAAAACTCTTCGTTATTCTGTGTGGGTGATGATTGGCAGGCAATCTATCGCTTTAGTGGCGCTGATGTTCGCTTAACGACAGACTTTGAAAAGTACTTCGGTGCAGCGTCTAAAACAACGCTTGATATGACCTTCAGGTTTAATAGCGCTATCGGAGATGTGGCAACGCGTTTTGTTACTCAAAACCCCGTTCAGCTTAAAAAAGAGATTAAGTCTTTAGTTCAGGTTAGCAAACCAGCGGTAAGCGTCATTCGACAGGGAACCGAGGAACAAGGGATAACGGCATTAGATAAAGCGTTAACATCGATTGCAAACCACGTACACCAATCCAACTCGCCACATAAAAACAAAGTCTATTTACTAGCAAGGTTTTGGTACCAAATGCCAGATGCTAATTACCTACAGTGGTTAAGGCAGCGTTACCATATGTTAGACATTGAGAACCAGTCGTTCCACGCTTCTAAAGGTAAAGAAGCGGACTATGTTGTGGTTATGGGACTGACAACAGGCAAACATGGTTTCCCCTCGGAGAAACAAACCCCTACGCTTATTAATGCGTTATTACCGCAAGGAGATACGTTTGAACACGCAGAAGAGCGGCGATTATTCTATGTGGCGCTAACCCGTGCGAAACACAGAGCATACTTAATCGCGGACATGACCGATGCAAGTGACTTTGTTACAGAGCTGATTAAAGGAAACTATCCAGTAGAGACTAATGAGTTTGATACTTCCTTAACGCAACTGAATGCGGACAAAATGGTTTGTCACTCTTGTAAAGTTGGCGTTCTCAAGCCACGAGTTGGCCAATATGGTAAGTTTATGTCTTGTACACTTTACCCACGTTGTAAGCACAAGGAAACGCCTTGTGATAAGTGCGGTAGTGCCATGAGTCGTGAAACCAAAGATGATTATCAAGTTTGCATTAACTCCAGTTGTGAACATGAGCGCCCAATGTGTTTGAATTGTGGTAATGAGATGAAATTGAGGCGTGGTAAGTATGGTGAGTTTTGGGGGTGTTCTACTTATCGTAGAAACGTTGAGAATAATTGTTCGAACAAAATTAACGTCGATTAGATAGCGAAACCCAGAAACAACAAAGGGCTATCAGCCACTAGCTTTCTAGCCGTTTTAATATGACGCTCCCAACAGGATTCGAACCTGTGACCTGCCTCTTATGAGGGACAAGTCAACCGCTCGATGGTCATCGTTTTGGGCCAAACGGTGTGTTCGAAAAAGCGTAAGAGAACACAAGTAAAAGGTTGTTGAATTTGACCATCTATCTAATTGTTGAAACACACAATGGGGCATAAACGTTTTAGAGTAGTGGCACTAAGGCGTAGTGGCACTAAGGCGCCACTCCCAAAAAGTGGCTTTATAGTGATTCAAAATAACTACCAACTCAAAAAATCCAACTCAGCTCTAATATCACTTATCTGCTCATCCGTTAATTCTGGCAAAATGTTGAACTCCCCTTTTATTGCCTTTGGTTCGGGGTTAGGTTTGTCTGCCTTCAATGCCTTTGTGGTACGTTTTCGTTTTCTGGGCTGTACTTCTTTAGGCTCGACTAATATTCCCGTTATTACCGCCCCCAGAGTATCTACTGCCTCTGTCACATGGTGCTCACTGACATGCATATAACGAAGTGTTGAAGAGATACGTTTATGACCAAGGAGCTTAGCGACCATCGGGAGCGGATAACCTTCCAGCACCGCATAACTGGCAAAAGTATGACGTAAGTCATGAATACGTACATCTGCAATATCGGCTAACACCCGTACTCTTTGCCATACCATCCCAACCTTAGTAGGCCGACTCACATAACAGCGAAGAGGTGAAAAAACATCATTACCATTAGAGTCAAAAAACTGTTTCCCTATTTCCGAAAGGAGTTTTCGAGCATCT
>NZ_JBFSPI010000119.1:4526-12453 GCF_041464685.1 Vibrio sp. 10N.237.312.B06 | reverse complement strand
GGATTATCTGCTAACTGCAAGATCGTTCAAGTCTTCTTAAACGATCGGCATTAAATCGAAAGATTGGGCTTTTTTCGTATATAACTGCGACTAACTTGTTCCAAGTTAATGTCACAAACCTAGCCGCCCGCGTTTAAGTCTCGACAAGGGGGCCAAATTTAAAGAAGCCGCATCACTCGATGCGGCTTCTTGTGTTTTAGCGTACTCACTTTCCTAAAAGCCCTCTAAGCAACCGAGCAACAGCCCTGAGTTAGCAACAATCAATTGACTCAAAAGTTCGCTATTTACTTCAACCAATTTCGACCTTTTGGCCGAAGACAAAAGTGAAATCACTGAGTACTCAAATGATCAGACAAAGATCATTGTGATATACCGCTGCACGCTCACACCATCAAAATCTATGTCTATACTTACTGCAGCTTTGGTAATCAATCGATTACCTGATGTTTTTTTCACCAAGTGTCTAAATCCCTAGTGATCCTTGGTTGTTATTAGGTGAGCAAAACAGGATAATATCGGGATCGGAATCTCAAGAATTAATCCATTATGACCGAATACCTTTTGTTGTTGGTTGGCACAGTGCTAGTCAATAACTTTGTGCTAGTGAAGTTTTTAGGGCTATGTCCATTTATGGGCGTCTCCAAGAAGTTGGAGACTGCTATTGGCATGGGCCTCGCGACGACTTTCGTTCTAACGTTAGCGTCGGTATCTGCATACCTAGTAGAAACCTACATCCTTACCCCTCTGGGTATTGAATACCTGCGTACCATGAGCTTTATCTTGGTTATCGCGGTGGTTGTTCAATTTACGGAAATGGTCGTTCACAAAACCAGCCCAACACTATATCGCCTATTGGGGATCTTTCTGCCGCTTATCACCACCAACTGTGCGGTATTAGGCGTGGCACTTCTGAACATCAATGAAAACCACAACTTCATTCAGTCGATCATCTATGGTTTCGGCGCAGCGGTTGGTTTCTCTCTTGTATTGATCCTATTTGCTGCAATGCGTGAACGTATTGCGGTTGCTGATGTTCCAATGCCATTCAAAGGTGCATCGATTGCGATGATCACAGCAGGCCTAATGTCTCTGGCATTCATGGGCTTTACTGGGTTGGTGAAATAAGCATGAGTACCATTTTAATTGCGATCATTGCGCTAGCCGTTTTAGCCGCTGTTTTTGGCGCTATTTTGGGCTTTGCTTCTATCCGTTTTAAAGTTGAAGCTGATCCTATCGTCGATCAAATCGACACCATTTTACCGCAAACCCAATGCGGCCAGTGTGGCTACCCTGGCTGTCGCCCATACGCAGAGGCGATCGCTAACGGAGACAAGATCAACAAATGTCCTCCGGGCGGCCAAGCAACCATAGAGAAGCTAGCAGATTTAATGGGCGTAGAAGTTGAAGACTCCGCTCATGACTTAGATAACAAAGTAAAAACCGTTGCCTTCATTCATGAAGATATGTGTATCGGCTGTACCAAGTGTATTCAAGCCTGCCCTGTTGACGCCATTGTTGGTGGTACCAAGGCACTGCACACAGTAATTAAAGATGAATGTACAGGTTGTGATCTATGTGTCGCACCGTGCCCTACTGACTGTATTGAAATGATTCCAGTGGCAACAACGACTGAAAATTGGAAATGGCAGATGAACATTATTCCTGTTACTGATATCACTAACCAAGCGACTGATGCGACTGCGTCAGAGCCTAAAGCATAGGGTTAGTATGATCTCTTTAATTGAACAAATTCGCACGGGCTCTATTTGGAACTTCCCTGGTGGCGTGCACCCTGCTGAAAACAAGAAACAGTCGAATACTACTGATATCGTCCATGCAAGGCTTCCAGAAGAAATCGTTCTTCCTGTGAAACAGCACATAGGTAAGCCGGGTAACCTATTGGTTGCTGCTGGCGACACTGTGTTAAAAGGTCAGCAACTTACTGCATTAGATACAGGTTTTACGTTACCTGTACACGCACCAACATCGGGTGTGATTACCGCTATCGAACCGCGAACTACCGCTCACCCTTCAGGCTTGAGCGAAATGTGCGTGGTTATTAAACCTGATGGCCTAGACACTTGGAGTGAAAAAAATCCAGTTGAAGATTTTTCGACAAAGACTTCTGACGAACTGCTAGATGTGATTCGCCAAGCTGGTATTTCAGGCATGGGCGGCGCAGGCTTCCCTACGGCTAAGAAGCTTCAATCCGGCTTAGGTCGTACTGACATTTTGATCGTCAATGCTGCGGAATGTGAACCTTACATCACCTCTGATGACAAGTTGCTTCAAGAACATGCCGACGAAGTATTAAAAGGCATCGAAGTCGTTGAACACATTCTTCAACCAAAGCTGACGGTTATCGGCATTGAAGACAATAAACCAGGCGCGATAAAAGCACTTGAGATTGCAGCGAAAGACAAAGATATCGTCATTCGTGTTATCCCAACTAAATACCCTTCTGGTGGTGAGAAACAGCTAATCAAGATCCTCACCAACAAAGAGGTTCCGGCTGGCGGCATTCCTGCAGACATTGGTGT
This sequence comes from Vibrio sp. 10N.237.312.B06, assembly GCF_041464685.1. Taxonomy (NCBI): domain Bacteria; kingdom Pseudomonadati; phylum Pseudomonadota; class Gammaproteobacteria; order Vibrionales; family Vibrionaceae; genus Vibrio; species Vibrio sp. 10N.237.312.B06. Next base: position 9,913 of record NZ_JBFSPI010000119.1, on the reverse strand, counting down.
TTTGGTTCAAAACGTCGGCTCGCTTTACTCAATTAAGAGAGCAGTAATCGACGGTGAACCAGTGATTAACCGCGTGGTGACTTTAACCGGTAAAACCTTTAAGCAACCTCGTAACGTTTGGGCGCTATTAGGTACACCAGTACACGAGTTACTAGAGGAATTTGGCTACAAAGCGGATAAAAAACTGCCACGTTTGATTTTGGGCGGCCCGATGATGGGCTTTACCTTGCCGCATGCCAATGTGCCAATCACTAAAACGTCGAACTGTATTTTAGCGCCAACGCGTCGTGAGATCTCACCAAGCACTTACGAGATGGAATGTATTCGTTGCAGCGCGTGTGCTGAAGCTTGTCCTGCGTCTCTACTTCCTCAACAACTACAATGGCATGCGAAAGCCAACGAGTTGGATAAGTGTGAAGAGCTGAATATTAAGGACTGTATTGAATGTGGTGCTTGTGCGTTTGTCTGCCCAAGTGAAATTCCTCTTGTTCAGTACTATCGCCAAGCGAAAGCCGAAATCAAAACAAGAAAAGATGAAGCGACAGCTGCAGAGCGCGCCAAGATTCGTTTCGAAGAGAAAAACGCTCGTATGGAGCGTGACAAAGCAGAACGTGAAAACCGCTTCAAGAAAGCTGCTGACAACCGTCGTAAAGACATGAAATCAGCCAATGGTGATGATGCGATTGCAGCTGCGATTGCTCGCGTTAAAGCGCAAAAAGCCGCGGCAGACCAAGCTCCTAATGCGGAACCAGCGGTGAAACCTGCGGTAGCTGCTGCGATTGCTAAAGCAAAAGCAAAACAAGCGGCGGCTCAGAAAGCGGATGGCGCTGAACCAGACAACTCTGAAATGTCGAAATTGCGTGAAGAACGTAAACGACAAGCTCGAGAGCGCAAGGCACAACAAGCAGCAGCCGAGACTCCAGCAGAAAGCTCTGGCGATGCCAAGAAAGATGCTGTCGCTGCGGCTATTGCTCGCGCTAAAGCGAAGAAAGTTCAACAAGCGGAGTCAGCTTCTGACGCTCCGGCTGAAAGTACTGGCGATGCCAAGAAAGATGCTGTCGCTGCTGCTATAGCTCGCGCTAAAGCGAAGAAAGCCCAGCAAGTGGAATCGGCTTCTGAAGCTCCGATTGAAAAATCAAGCGACGCTAAGAAAGACGCTGTCGCTGCGGCTATTGCTCGCGCTAAAGCCAAGAAAGCTCAACAAGCGGAATCAGCTTCTGACGCTCCGGCAGAAAGCTCTGGCGATGCCAAGAAAGATGCTGTCGCTGCGGCCATTGCTCGCGCTAAAGCCAAGAAAGCACAACAAGCGGAATCAGCTACTCAAACAGAAAGCGAAGCTCCAGCTGAAAGTACCGGCGATGCCAAGAAAAACGCTGTCGCTGCAGCTATAGCTCGCGCTAAAGCCAAGAAGGCTCAACAAGCTGAATCAGCTACTCAAACCGAAAGCGAAGCTCCAGCTGAAAGTACCGGCGATGCCAAGAAAGATGCTGTCGCTGCGGCCATTGCTCGCGCTAAAGCAAAGAAGGCTCTACAAGTGGAATCTTCTACTCAAACAGAAAGCGAAGCTCCAGTTGCAAGTACTGGCGACGCTAAGAAAGATGCTGTTGCTGCAGCTATCGCTCGCGCTAAAGCCAAGAAAGCTCAACAAGCGGAATCTTCTACTCCAACAGAAAGCGAAGCTTCAGCTGAAAGCTCTGGTGATGCCAAAAAAGATGCAGTCGCTGCCGCTATTGCTCGCGCCAAAGCGAAGAAAGCACAGCAAGCTAAGCAGGTCGAAGCAGAAGCAATCGCTCCTGAAATAGAAGTGGAAGCTGAAATCCAATCAGAACCAGTGGATCCTAAAAAAGCTGCTGTTGCCGCTGCAATAGCTCGCGCTAAAGCAAGAAAGGCACAACAAGCGAAACAGGAAGAATCAGCAGAAACACCTGAATCTGTGGTTGAACCTGTAGTTGAATTAAAGGCTGAAACTCAACAAGAACCAGTCGACCCTAAAAAAGCAGCGGTTGCTGCAGCGATTGCTCGTGCTAAAGCAAGAAAGGCGCAGCAAGAGCAAGACAAAAAGAATAATGAGGAGAAAGAGTAGTGGCCTTCTTTATCGCCAGCTCACCGCACTCGCACAATCGTAGAAGCACCCCCGAACTCATGAAATGGGTCGCTATTTGTGCATTGCCAGGTCTACTAGCTCAAACCTACTTCTTTGGATGGGGTACGCTCATCCAGTTAGTATTTGCTATTGCACTTGCTGTTACCTTTGAAGCCGCTGTAATGCTGCTAAGAAAGCGCCCGCCAGTGATGGCGCTACGTGACTACAGTGCTGTTGTCACCGCTTGGCTACTCAGTGTCGCGATTCCTCCACACTCTCCGTGGTGGATTCTAGTGATAGGTATGTTCTTCGCAATTGTCATCGCGAAACACCTATACGGCGGACTTGGGCAAAACCCATTTAACCCAGCGATGGTCGCTTACGTTGTTTTGCTGATCTCGTTCCCAGTTCAGATGACCAGTTGGAATGCTCCCGCGAGCTTAACCGCTGAAGCAACCAGCTTTGTGGACTCATTCTTGATGATCTTTACTGGCTTCAATAATGAAGGATTATCTCTACAACAAGCTCGTTTAGGGATTGATGGCACCACAATGGCGACGCCACTCGATGCCTTCAAAACCGCATTAACGGCAGGCAACACAGCGTCTGAAGCTCTGTCTCAACCTCAATTTAGCTGGTTAGCTGGCGTGGGTTGGGAGTGGGTAAACCTTGCTTACCTTATTGGTGGCTTAGTGCTTATCAAGCAACGCGTGATTCAATGGCATATCCCAGTAGCGTTTCTGGGAAGCTTGACCCTATTTAGCCTAATGTTCTTGATGTTCACTCCTGGCGAGACCGCATCACCGACCATTCATCTATTGTCTGGTGCGACTATGCTCGGCGCATTTTTCATTGCGACCGACCCAGTTTCAGCATCCACGACAGTCAAAGGTCGCTTGGTGTTTGGTGCTCTGATCGGCGGTTTAGTCTTTATCATCCGCAGTTGGGGTGGTTTCCCTGATGGCGTGGCGTTTGCTGTATTGTTAGCCAACATGTGTGTTCCACTGATTGACTACTACACCAAACCTCGTACATACGGCCACTAAAGGGAGCGGATACCATGCTAAATGCAATTAAGAAAAACGGCCTTGTACTCGCGATTTTTGCGTGTGCTTCGACGGGTTTGGTCGCGGTAACTCACTACCTGACCAAAGATCAGATCAAACAACAAGAACAGGCTCAGTTACTGTCTGTTCTTAACCAAGTGATCCCACACGATCTGCACGACAACGAACTGTTTTCATCTTGCACTCTCGTTCAAACAGAAGAACTTGGTACTGAGCAAGCGATGCCGGCTTACATTGCTAAAATCAATGGTGAGCCGAGTGCGATTGCGATCGAAGCGATTGCCCCAGACGGCTACAATGGCGCGATTAAAGTGATTGTTGGAATGAAGATCGACGGTACTATTTTAGGTACTCGCGTGCTTTCTCACCAAGAAACTCCAGGTTTGGGTGATAAGATTGATTTGCGTGTGAGTGATTGGATTCTCTCATTTGCTGGTAAGCAAGTGACGGATTCTAATCTTGACCGTTGGAAGGTTCGTAAAGATGGTGGTGACTTTGACCAGTTCACTGGCGCAACCATTACGCCAAGAGCTGTCGTTAAGTCAGTGAAACAAGCGGTGCAATACGTTAATCAAAACAACCAAGCATTGCTTGCTCAACCTCTAAATTGTGGTGGTGAATAATGAGTGACCATAAAACACTGATCAAAAATGGCATGTGGGCCAATAACCCTGCCCTAGTACAACTCCTTGGCTTATGTCCGCTGTTGGCTGTCTCTTCGACTGTGACTAACGCTCTTGGATTAGGTATCGCTACCTTGCTTGTACTAGTCGGCTCGAACGTGTCTGTATCTTTGGTTCGAAACCATGTGCCAAAAGAAGTGCGTATTCCAGTATTCGTGATGATCATTGCTTCACTAGTAACCTGTGTTCAACTTCTGATGAACGCTTACGCGTATGGCCTTTACCTCTCTTTGGGTATCTTTATCCCGCTGATCGTAACCAACTGTATCATCATTGGCCGAGCGGAAGCTTTCGCGTCTAAAAACGAAGTTTTACCTGCTGCTCAAGATGGTTTCTGGATGGGTCTTGGCATGACATCGGTACTGGTTGTATTGGGTGCGATGCGCGAGGTTATTGGTAACGGAACTCTATTTGATGGCGCAGACCTACTCCTTGGTGATTGGGCTTCGGTGTTACGAATCCAGATATTCCAATTTGATAACAGCTTCTTGTTAGCCCTGCTACCACCCGGTGCCTTCATTGGTGTTGGTTTCTTGATTGCTTTGAAAAACATCATCGACAACCAAGCTAAATCTAGACAGCCAAAACAAGAAAAACCAACTATTGAACGCGCTCGCGTTACCAATGCCTGATAAGTTACAGTAGCTTAAATCCTGCTGAGTAGCTCAACCGCTCAGAAGGTAAATAGATTGACCAAGTACACATAATAATGACGCTCATAAGAGCGCGTAACCGATGATAAAGCCTGAACCATTGCGAAACTTGTTATTTTAAAACGAGTAAGTTTGAAAGAACTTCGCCGGAACTCAAGCCCTAACTATTTGAAAGTAATGTCGCTATGAACAATGTAAAACGAGTAGAAATACTTGAGCGTTTGAGAGAAAACAATCCAAATCCAGAAACCGAGCTTAACTGGAACAGCCCTTTCGAGTTGCTGATCGCCGTGCTCTTATCTGCGCAGGCAACCGATGTCAGCGTCAACAAAGCCACTGATAAGCTGTACCCTGTGGCTAATACTCCACAGGCTATTTTCGACCTAGGTGTCGACGGCCTAAAAGAGTACATCAAGACCATCGGCCTATTTAATTCGAAAGCAGAAAACACCATCAAAACGTGTCGTATGCTGCTTGACCTACATAATGGTGAAGTACCGGAAGATCGTGCTGCGTTAGAAGCCCTTCCAGGTGTAGGCCGCAAAACAGCAAACGTAGTGTTAAATACTGCATTCGGTTGGCCAACCATTGCCGTTGATACTCACATCTATCGTGTATCAAACCGCACTAAGTTAGCAATGGGTAAAACGGTCGATGATGTTGAAGCTAAGCTGCTCAAAGTCATTCCAAAAGAATTCAAACTGGATGTCCACCACTGGCTCATTCTTCATGGACGTTACACCTGTGTGGCGCGTAAACCACGCTGTGGCAGCTGTATCATTGAAGACTTGTGTGAGTTCAAGGAAAAAACCGACGTCTAGGCTAGCTCTAAGCGAATGAAGCTAAGAAGCTAAGAAGCTAAGAAGCTAAGAAGCTAAGAAGCTAAGAAGCTAAGAAGCTA
>NZ_JBFSPI010000119.1:0-4426 GCF_041464685.1 Vibrio sp. 10N.237.312.B06 | reverse complement strand
AACAATGCCGCATTTTTCTAGCGGCATAAAACAGAATTACAAAAACGTATACATAATTAAAGCTAGGAGCAAATCATGTCAAACGGCCGTATTTTACACACCATGCTACGCGTTGGTGATCTAGACAAGTCTATCGAGTTCTACACCAATGTAATGGGCATGCAGCTGTTACGTAAGAACGAGAATAAAGAGTACGAATACACACTGGCTTTCGTTGGCTTTGGTGACGAATCTCAAGGCGCTGTGATTGAGCTGACTTACAACTGGGGCACGACTGAATATGACCTTGGCTCAGCTTTTGGTCACGTTGCTATCGGAGTTGATGACATCTACACAACGTGTGACGCGATTAAAGCAGCAGGCGGTAATGTGACACGTGAAGCGGGCCCTGTAAAAGGCGGCTCTACTCACATCGCATTCGTTAAAGATCCTGACGGCTACATGATTGAGCTTATTCAGAACAAACAAGCAAGTGCTGGTCTAGAAGGTTAACCCTTCGTAGCCTCTGCAATATTTGGCTATGGAATAAACACTATAAGCGAGCATAAAGCTCGCTTTTTTTGTAGCTCTATTAATAATCGATATTCTTTACTAATTATTACAACATTCTCACTGATGAAACTTTACATGATAATAATTATCATTTAAATTAAGTCCCCTATTGATTAGTGAGGTAACACAATGATTAGCGAATGGGAAAAACACACGTTACTTGCCGATACGGCATTACAGCTCGACGATCCTGTACAAAGTATTCTTCACTATCAGCAAGCATTGAGTTTAAGCGAAAAAATTACTGAACGTACCGATATCCAAGCGGACGAGCGCTTACTTATCTCTGTGATTTCTTGTCACAACCTCGCTCAGTTTTGGCGATGGGCCGGCGATACTGAATATGAACTCAAGTATCTCCAATTGGCTTCAGAAAAAGTACTGACACTGATCCCGCAATGTCCCAATACGCAATGTTCAAGCTTCATTGACTCAATTGGTTGCTGTAAGAAAGCCCTTATCGATTTCATGAAACGCCATCCCAACCCTAAAATTGCTTCTATGGTGGAAAAGATCGATACCGCGACCAACTGTGAAATGATCGCCCGCTTCCGCTTGAACTAAACAAATTACGTTTAAACAACGACTCAAATTTAAAATATAAAAAAGCCCGTCATCAGTGAAGACGGGCTTTGTCATTTCAAAACGAGCTATTGTTCAGATTACACCTGTGTGCGACCTAAAGAGATAACAACACGTCGGTTTTTGTCTTTACCAATTGGCGAGTTGTTGTCAGCAATTGGACGACGCTTACCATAACCTTGTACTTGAATGCGGTCTTCTGGCAAGCCTAGAGATTTAAAGTACTCTCTTAATGATTCCGCTCTGCGCTCTGAAAGATTCTGGCTAATACCTTTGCTATCGACGGAATCGGTGTATGTAGCCACCAGCACAAGGTCGATGTCTTGGTTATAGCGAACATAGTCGGCAATCTGGCTGAGTCTCTTACGTGAAGACTTATTCAACTGATCGCTGTTACGATCGTAGTGCAAGATAGTAAAAGAGATATCTTCGAAGCTGTAAGGCAATAAGTTGGCGATACAGTCACTGAACACATTGTACTTTTCTTGGAATAATACCGACGACAGTGCAACTTCGATTCGCTGATCTCGGCTCTGCCACTCTTGATAGCTGAATGTCGGGTAACGCCCTTTCTCCAACTCACTCAAAATCCCCCAAGCGGTTTGACCACCAACATAGCCATCAAATTGTTGGAAGAACTTAATGGTCGTCATGCGGTCAGCACTTTCGCCCGGACGCCAAGCTGGCGGCATAGAGATCAAGCTTACATTGCGTGTCGCACCCATTGGGCGACGCATTTTAAGCTCAAAATCCAAAATGATTTTTTTACTCGCGCGAGATGAAAACTCAGCATCACCAAAGTTGGGGATAGGGTGAACCAAGCGACATTCTAGTGGCGTGTTAGCCACCATCTCCCACGTCGACTGTAGAGGAGATGCTCCGTAACGCTTTTCTTGTGCCAATACTGATGACGACATAAGTAGCGAAAATAGCATTGAACCTGTTATGAGTTGTTTCTTCATAAAGTGGAGTATCTCTTAAGCAATTCGTTTAACAATGCAGCCAATTGCCGCATTTTTCCATCACGTTTGAATATGCAATTATCAAGCCGAAATAGGTCGGCTAATTTATGATTTATTGCCCTTCCCTAGTTTTTATCACTGCTATTATCTGCAATAATGCTGCCTTAATCACACATATTTGGGCTAACATGACTGTAGAAAACGAAGCTCTGACCCTTAAAAAACGCTTTCGTGGCTATTTCCCAGTGGTCATCGACGTGGAAACCGCAGGGTTTAACGCTGAAACCGATGCATTATTAGAAATCTGTGCCATTACACTAAGAATGGATGAGAACGGAGATCTGCACCCTGCATCAACGCTTCATTTTCACATTGAGCCTTTTGAAGGCGCAAATATAGAGCAGGCAGCATTAGACTTTAACGGAATTAAAGACCCATTTAGCCCATTACGTGGTGCTGTGTCGGAACAAGAAGCCCTTAAAGAAATCTACAAGCTTGTGAGAAAAGAACAAAAAGCTTCAGATTGCAGTCGCGCAATCATGGTCGCTCACAATGCTACGTTCGATTTAAACTTCGTTAATGCAGCAAGTGAGCGTTGTAAGCTTAAACGCGTCCCTTTCCATCCATTTGCAACTTTTGACACTGCAGCCCTTAGTGGTCTTGCCTACGGTCAAACCGTTTTGGCTAAAGCTTGCCGCACTGCGGGGATGGAATTTGACAACAAAGAAGCACACTCTGCTTTGTATGATACGCAAAAAACCACAGAGTTATTTTGCGGCATAGTAAACAAATGGAAAGCCCTTGGTGGTTGGCCTCTTGTTGACGAAGAATAACAAATAGAGTCGGTAAACGTTCACTCGTATTGCCTTCATAAAAAACACAACATCCCGAGAATAATATGAATCCTGTTGTAATTTCAGTTTGCATCATGCTTGTTTTAGCTTTGATGCGCGTAAACGTTGTCGTGGCTCTCACGTTCAGCGCAATTATCGGTGGCGTGGCCTCTGGTATGAGTGTGAACGATGCTGTAGCAGCGTTCGAAAGTGGATTAGGTGGCGGTGCAACTATCGCACTTAGCTACGCAATGCTTGGTACCTTTGCTGTTGCTATCTCTCGTTCTGGTATCACAGATCTACTTGCTCAAAGCGTCATTAAGCGCATTCACGGCAAAGAGAACAGTGCGGCATCTAATGGTCTAAAATATGGCATCCTTGCGTCTTTGATCTTAGTGACCATGTCTTCGCAAAACGTGATTCCTGTGCATATCGCCTTCATCCCAATTTTAATCCCACCTCTATTAGGCGTATTCGCAAAAATGAACCTAGACCGTCGTCTGGTTGCGTGTGTACTTACTTTTGGCCTGATTACTCCGTATATGGTTCTACCTATCGGTTTTGGTGGCATCTTCCTAAACAACATCCTGCTTAAAAACCTTCACGACAACGGTCTTGAAAACGTAGTAGCAAGCCAAGTACCAATGGCGATGTTGTTACCGGCTGCAGGCATGATCTTTGGTCTTCTTACGGCAGTATTCTTTACTTACCGTAAGCCTCGCCAATACAAAGAAACGTCTCATACTGTTGTTTCAACCGAAGTGAAAGAGATCAACAAGAAGCACATCCTAGTGGCTGCTGCGGGTATTGTTGCTGCACTAACGGTGCAACTATCGACAGGTTCTATGATCATCGGTGCTTTGGCTGGTTTCATGGTATTCACCTTCGGTGGTGTAATCGCTTGGAAAGAGACACACGATGTCTTCACTAAGGGCGTTCACATGATGGCAATGATCGGTTTCATCATGATTGCAGCGGCAGGTTTTGCAGCGGTAATGAAGCAAACCGGTGGCGTTGAATCTTTGGTTGAAGCGCTTTCAACCAGCATCGGTGACAACAAGCCTCTAGCGGCACTGCTTATGCTAATTGTTGGTCTGTTGGTAACTATGGGTATCGGTTCTTCGTTCTCTACGATTCCAATCCTTGCAACTATCTACGTTCCACTAGCAGCAGCATTTGGTTTCTCACCTATGGCAACGATCGCTCTAGTAGGTACAGCTGCAGCGCTTGGTGATGCTGGCTCTCCAGCTTCTGACTCAACCTTAGGTCCAACATCGGGTCTTAATGCTGATGGTCAACACGAGCACGTATGGGAAACCGTAGTACCGACGTTCCTACACTACAACATCCCACTGATCGTATTCGGTTGGATTGCAGCCATGGTTCTGTAATTAGGTTCTGTAGTTAAAGAGTCCTACGCTAACTTTTATAAAGACCGCCTCGTGCTAATGCCGATCAGTTAAAGCCAAAGTGATCGGTTGAAGGATCCTTCCGAGC
>NZ_JBFSPI010000118.1:0-12684 GCF_041464685.1 Vibrio sp. 10N.237.312.B06 | reverse complement strand
ACTCTTTACCATGCTGTTCAAAAAACACTCACGAAAGATCAACACGCCCTAGTAATTAAGATCGAGTAACTGACTTTTAAGTATTGCCTTGCCATGTTGGTCTGCGGCATGAAGGCTAAAGTGTTTTTTAGTTAGAGTGATACCGCTGAAGTAAGAATCATCAGACATGTTACCTCCGGTGTAATCCCACTTAAGTGTGGCAGTTCCTCAGGAGGGGGAGTCCATATTATTCGCTATGGCGAATTGTCGACTTTTCATCATCAAGGAGAGTTTATGTCTATACCCAAGAAGTCACTATTGAGCGAGTATTCCAAAAATTCATATTTCTGTGATAGCTTTTCGAAAAAAATAAAATACAACAACCAAACTGCTATTGAAGTATTTCTTGAAATAGCAACTCAAACACCGACTTGGATTGCATTTCTGATGTCTACGAGAAACTGGGTTGTATCTAAACTCGGTTTAAAAAACTTGGGGGGTCTACAAGATGTATCCCGAGATAAATTAGGTTCAGAATATGTAGTAGGCGAACGAGTCGGTATTTTTACACTGGTCAGTTCAACTGAGAATGAAGTTGTATTAGAAGACTGTGATAAACATCTTAATGTCCGAGTTTCTTTTCTTATTGAGCCTGAAGGAGAAACCGCAATTGTTCACGCAAATACCGTGGTTCATGTGAACAATGTGTTTGGCAAGACCTATATGTTCTTCGTTACGCCATTTCATAAAATAATAGTACCAAGCTCCCTGAAAGGGTTAGAACAGGCATAACAAATAGGGATTGAGTATGAATACGATACTTTAATTGGGCAGGTGAAAGCTATAAATCAAGAAATATAGCTAGTAATTTGAGCAGACAGTTAACACTTGGCCGTTGCCGTTGCCGTTGCCGTTGCCGTTGCCGTTGCAGTTCGGCTTTGCTTTAGTGATTTAGATGGTAGATTTGAGTGTGTTTGGTTACGTTATTGGGCGTTAGCTTACAAAGATGAAAAGGAACGTTCGATGTTTAAAATTGAGACAAAGAGACTGATTATTAGGGATATGAATCCTAGCGATGAAGATGCCTTCGTAGCGATGTCTCAAGATGCTAAATATCAGCGTTTCTATGATGAAAGTGACTGTGATCCTATTAAATATAAAGAGTTAACCAACTTGTTTATAGCCCAGGCGTCTGAAGAACCAAGGAAATCATATCAACTCGCAGTTGAATATAAGAGCACAGGGCAGTTCATTGGTACTGTTTGTTTGCGTTTAGAAGACAATCAGCAAGCTTCAATGGGGTGTGCGTTTTCAAGATCGCATCAAGGTCATAAGTTAAGCAATGAAGCGGCTCTCGCTTTGGCTGATTTTGGTTTTTCAACATTGGGTGTACACCGCATTTATGCGGAGACAATCAGTAAGAATTTACCTGCCATTAAGCTTTGTAAGTCTTTAGGTATGCGTAAAGAAGCGCACTTTAGAGAGCATCGTTTTTTCAAAGGACGGTGGTGGGATACCGTAGTTCTGGCTGTTCTGCGATCCGAATGGGCCAAGGCATTACCAAGTAGCTAATGTAGATTCGATGTGCTTTATAAACAAGGCTTAGAACATGAACAAGGTTATTCTGCTTTGATACTTTGGTTAGGTCGTATCAAGGTAATGCTACTTGGTTTTGGGGAATCTGCTTTCATTACTTGCCACGATTATTGAGAAAGGCCACAGTAAGATAGCTGTTGGCTATGTAATTGGTTGTTCGTTGTCCATAGGAGATATAACTGTGTTTTATAGTAAGGAATACAACAAGGGGTTGTTGCTCATCCTTGTTTCGATAAGTGCTTTCATTGTCATTACGTCTGATAATAACCCCGGAACATTCATCGCTCACGCCATCAACGGGTTAATTGCTTTGCTCTTTTTCTCCATGACAATTGAGGTCAAAGGCAATGCATTGAGCTGGTATTTCGGTTTTGGTTTTTGGCGTAAGAATGTAGAAGTGTCAGACATAACGGAGACATCGTTTTATCAAAGCAAGTGGTATCAAGGTATTGGCATCCGCATGTTGAGCGATGGTTGGTTATATAATGTATCGATAGGTTCAGCGCTGAAGTTAAGCCTAAGCAATGGAAAGCATGTTTACATTGGTTGTAAGGATACAGACGGTTTAAATGCGGCCTTGAAAGCTGCTAACGAACAGATAACTCAAAAGTGATTTACGAGGCTTGGCACTTTTCGTTTAAAGTTTGACTAATGTTTAAGGTCGTATGGTTTTGGGGCAGTAGCGTTGCTCGGACCATAAACGTGAGGTTGACAGGGAGAGTTATGAATCAACAAGAAGCCTTTATAGGTTTTGCGGTTTATGGGCTTATCAGTAGCTCAATTGGCTTTTTTACGTTTTTTATTATCAAAGGTGCGAAGTACAAACAAACATTGTGGACTTTGCAGTCTGTTGTTTTTGGTATCTTCTCGATTGGTTTTATCTATAGCTCAGGTGGTAATGGGTCAGAATTATTGGTCTGGGTTCCGCTGGTTATCTTGACGTCTATTTACAATATCCACTCATTGAAATTTTGTGTTTCTTGTGGAAAAACTAACGTAAGAAAAAGAGGATTATCATCCATAAAATCATGTAGTGGATGTGGTAATGCTTTATAGTAAAACTACGATATACCAGACGTTTGTTCATTTTTAGTTTCAGCCTTAAAAGGAAGTTGTATGAATTTAGATAAAGCTAAAAAACGCATCGCAAAGCAGGTTAAAAAAGGCGACAACGGATACCCAAAAATCACGCTAGCGTATTACGGAACGACAAAAGATCTCGCAACGGAAGTTTCGGTTCAATTTATGTTGGGTGAGAGCGATGGTGTTCAAGAGGAGCGTTTCTCTTGCGAAACAGAAATTCGAGATAATGAGTTAATCCAGACAACGTTACTCAAGATAATCGAGCGAGCGAATGTTAACTCAGTGATTGAAGTTGAAGGCGTGACGGTTCTTTAGTTTACTTTGAATCTAAGCGTTTACTTATTAATATCGGTTTGGAACCTAATTCAGTCAGCGAACTTAGGTTATAACGAAACTGTCTATATACGTGCTTAAAGGAATAGGGAAATGCAAGAAAATGACACTGTATTACGATGTGGAAACTGCAATAAGGAAACGTCACACATCAGGTTAAGCGCGTCCGAAGTGAAGTTAAAACAGCAAGAGAAGAACAGCTTAAAGTCGCGAATTCTAAATATTGCATTCGGTGTGTTGTTGGGTTCACATAAATCAAAATCTAAAATTAGCTACTTCAAGTGCTCGGTTTGTCATACTGAGTACGATGATAGCGAAAGCGCTCCCCATGGTTGGGGCTAATTGACCTTGTTGTTATGAACAGAGGAAACGTTTAAGGCAGATTCCCAGCCTTTCTGGTTTGTCGAGCCTAGACGTTAACAGGGTATTCTGGATTTAAATAGGTAAAGGTAATTTGTGATTGAATTTAAAACGGTCGGTCTTTTTGTACTGACGGCAGTAGCTGAGATTGTAGGGTGCTATTTACCATACCTTTGGTTGAGAGAAGATAAGAGCATTTGGTTACTGATTCCCGCTGCGATAAGTCTCGCGTTATTTGCTTGGTTATTAACGCTTCATCCTACCGCGACAGGGCGTGTTTATGCTGCGTATGGCGGTGTGTATATTTCAGTTGCTTTGATGTGGCTGTGGCTTGTTGATGGCGAAAAGCCAACAACGTGGGATTTAGTTGGTGGTTCTGTGGCACTATTGGGTATGGCTATTATTATGTTTGGCCCTCGAAACGCATAACTCGTGCGTTAAGTGACAGGAAGAGATTAAAACCATGGAAAAGGTTGATTGGCACAAAAATCAGATTGATGATAATACAGTGATTACGAACAGCTACAAAACGACTCAGAACGTGCGTCGATATTTTAAGTCCAAGCTTGGTGAGCAGTTTAAATTCGACCGTGATTTTATGCAGTGGATGAACAATGCGACAGGGTTGACTATGGGTGATGCCTTGCAAGAGTGGGCGAAGCGTAATCACGTCGATAGTTAAGCTTTACGATAATACAGTAAAATACCTACCCACAAAAATACCGCCGATAATATCGGCGGTATTTTTTATTGAGCTTATCGTTCATGTTCTTAGGGCAATTGCCCTAGTTGATTGAAGCTAAATCAACTGTGTCAATCTCACCTTTTTGCTCATTAGCTACTTTCCAATCTCCACCTAAGGCTTTATATACTGCAATCGTAGTATTGGCGGTTTGCAGCTTGGCCGCTACTTGGCGATCTTGCATCGCTTTTTGTTGTCTTTGTGCGTCTAACACCGACAAGTAATCGACTAGGCCCGCTTTGTATAGCGACTTTGCTTTGTTCACCGCGTTATCGACGGCAAGGGTAGCTTCATCGATGCGCTTTTGGTTCTCTTGGCTACGGCCATAGGCAAACAAGCTTGAATCGACTTCTGCAAAGGCGCTGTCGACAGAGTGTTGGTAGTTAAGCGCTGCAGAACGGAACCTTGCTTCGTTCATTTCTACCATGGCTTCGCCTCGGCCACCATCGAATACATTCCAACTGATACCGGCAGAAGCAGCCCAACCCAATGAGTCGCTACTGAACAGATCATCAAAGCTTCCAGCCGTCACACCTGGCGTACCCGTTAGGAAGAACTTTGGATAGCGATTAGCAATGCTTGCACCAAGTTCTTCGTTAATGGCTGCCATTTCGCGTTCTGCGATTCGGATATCTGGGCGTCGTTCTAATAAGTCAGAAGGTAAGCCTGTCGGAATTACATCGTTCATTCGCGGAAGGGTGAATTCACCGACTAAACGTCGGTTTACGCTCGTGAGTGATTCGCCTAACAACACCGCCATACGTTGTTTGTGAACTTGCTCTGCTATTTCAAGTTGAGGAACAATAGATTCAGTCGCCGCAAGCATGGCTTTGGCTTGAGCAAGATCTAGCTCAGACCCGTAGCCGCTGCGAACCACTTTGGTGACCAATTCTAAAGTCTGCTTTTGGTCGGCTATGTTCTCTAGTGCGATCATTTTTCGCTCTTGCGCGCCACGATATTGCAGGTAGTTGTGAATGACATCGGCAGTGATCAAGGTGTTCAAGCCTGATTGGAATATCTCGGCTTGTTCAACTCGAATCGTCGCTGCGTTGGATTGTTTGTCGATACGTCCAAACAAGTCCATTTCCCACGCGATGCTCGCACCTAAGAATCCACCATCGTGTTGAGCTTCCAGCAACGACATGCCCGTTGCTGACTCAACCGCATCAGAGGCACCAAATACCGGGCCAAGTAGGGAGTCGTTCTCACTCAGTTGGTAGTTGTAATAACCACCACCGACGTTAATGGTCGGAACTTTGAACGACTCGACCACGCTTTTATATGAGTTCGCCATGTTGATTCGCTCAGCGGCCAGTTTAAGTGGGATGTTCTGGTTTTGAACATCGGCCACTAACTGATTTAGCGTAGGATCATTGAACTGTGTCCACCAATGATTGTGTTGTTCGTTTTGGCTCACGCCGTCTTGGTTCACATCAGCTTGACTATATAAGAACGTCTCTGCCATGGTCGTTTGCGGTTCTTCGTAATCTGGGCCAACCGCGCAACCTGTCAGCAACAAAGCGAGCGCTATAGGAGCTACTTTAAACTTAGTTAATGGATGCATGTTTATTGCTCCTTGTTGAATGAAGTTGTATTTCCGCTGTTTGAATGCTGAGGTGTTGCATCAAGCACAATCACTGCGTCTTTGATTGCTTCTGCTACTGTCTTTTTTTCTTCAGTTCGATAGAAAAGCTTGTACAGCGCAGGCATCACAAACAGAGACAACACGGTTGCTGCAGCTAAGCCTCCGATAATGGTTGCCGCCATCTGGTCAAACAGTAGGTCGCTTAACAACGGGATCATGCCAAGTGCTGTAGTAAGTGCCCCCATTGAAATCGCCATTGTGCGGTTCACGGTTGCTTCTTTGATGGCGTCAGATAGTGAGCGCCCGTTCTTACGTTCAAGTTCTATTTGGTCCATCAATACAATGCCGTTTTTGATGCTCATACCTGTTAACGTTACGGCGCCAATCAATGCCATAAATCCGAATGGTTTATCCAATAGCAATAAGCTGAATGTGGCACCCGTCGCTGCTAGCGGTAGGGTAGTGAAGATAATCACTGGTTGTTTGAATCCGTTAAACATCGCCACCAAGATGATGATCATTAACAAGATTGCTTTAGGTAGCTGTTTAAGAATATCGCTGACGGCTTTGTGCTCGTCGTAATATTCGCCACCCCATTCAAGGCTATAACCATTAGGCAAATGAATCGCTTCAATTTGATCTTTAATTGAGTTCCTCACCGCTGCTGGTGTGGTGTAACGACCGACACCTGCTTGTGCTGTGATGGTTTTTACACGGTCACGGCGCCAAATCATGGTTTCTTCGCTGCTTAATTCAAATCCATCGACAACTTGGCCAAGTGGAACACTGTGGATGCCCAACAGAGATCGTACGGGCAACGTTTCCAATGACTGAATCGAACTCTCTGTGCCTCGCAGTTGAATTGTGACCAGTTCATCGTTTAAGTTCATACGACCCAAAGGCATGCCTTCTGAAGCTCGCTTCATCGCGAACGCAATATCCGCACGGTTTATACCTGCAGAGCGCATCTTTTCTTGGTTGATGACAGGCTCAAATACTTTACTTTTCTGTCGCCAGTCGTCACGAACGTACTTGGTGTCCGGGTGTACTGCGAAGATTGCTTTTGCTTGCTCTGATAAGCCATGTAAGACCTCGGCATCAGGGCCTGAGAAACGAGCTTCAACGCTGAATTTATCCGCCGTCGCCAATTTTAAGCTTCTAAAGCGAGGGTCTGCGTTCGGAAACTCTTCCATTAACCATTTATCACCGCGTGCAATCAATGGGCTTAGTGACGGAAAATTAGTCGCATTAATCAAAATCTGACCATAGGCCGGATCGAACGGTTCTGGCTCTATAGTCACTGAGAAGCGAGGAGCACCTGCGCCAACATAGGTTGAAATACTTTCGACTTCCGGCTGTTCCAACAACCATTGTTCGATTCGCTTCATGTCTTCAGAGGTTTGTTCAACCTTGGCACCGTTCGGCAGCCAGTAATCTAGAAATAGGATCGGTCTGTCGGCTTGTGGAATAAAGTTAACGGCAATGTTCGGGATAGCTAATGCAGTCACTAATATCAACGGAACCAAAGCGCTCAATGCTTTAAGCGGATTATCGACAGTCCAGTTGACACTCTTACGGTATAAGCTGACTTTGGTGTTATCAGCTTGCTTGGTTGGCTTGATGAAGAACCAACACATCAAGGCCGTGAAGGTCATCGCGACTAGCCAAGACAGTAGCAATGACGACGCGATGATAAGGAATACCGAGCTTGCGAACTCAGCAGCATCGGTTTTTGAAAAAATTACAGGGCTCGCACCCATGATAGCGATAACTGTCGCACCAAAGAGTGGTGTTGCTGTCTCTTTAACAGAGTCAATCGCGGCTTTAGTGCGGTCGATGCCTTTGTTGATTTTCACAATCATCATGTCGGTGATGACAATGGCGTTATCTACCAACATGCCGAGGGCAAGAATGAAGGTACCTAGCGAAACTCGGTGTAAGTCAATCGAAGTCATGTTCATGTAGATAAGCGTCAACAAGATAGTCAGCAGGAGGCTCGAACCGACGATGGTTGCGCTTTTTAATCCCATGAATACCGACAAGACGATAAATACAATCGCGACACTTTCTAATAAGTTGCTTACGAAGTTGTCGATCGATTTCTGAACTTCTTCAGGTTGGTTAGCAACTGTCGCAATATCAACACCTAGTGGTAAGGTTGTTTGAAAATCGTTGACGATCTGATTGATTTCATCGCCAAGTGATACCACGTTAACACCGGTGACTGGGCTCATCGCTAACGTGACTGCAGGTACACCGTTGTAGCGGTTTTCTGTCATCATTGGCTCTTGGTAACCCATTGTGATGTCAGCGATATCGCCTAAGCGAATTAAACTGGTTCCCAATTCACTCACGCCGCCTTTGATCATCAGGTTTTTGATGTCGTCTAACGAACTGAACTCACTCGACTGTTGAACTCGGATTCGCTCAGTACCTACTGAAAACTTACCCGCATCAAACGTCATGTTTTGCGTATTCAACTGCGACCAAACTTGTGTGATAGATAGGCCGTATTGCGCCAACCTTTCATCGGGGATATCGATATGAACAACGCGTGGTTGAACACCATGCAGTTCAATCTTCTTAATACCATCGACGGTTTTAATTCTGCGTTGGAGCTCTTCTGCGTAACGTCTTAATTCTGCAGGCGATGCATCATTACTATGGATAGAGAAAAGCATGCCGTAGACTTCAGAGAATTCGTCTTGTACGACACTGATCTGTGCAGTTGAAGGTAGCAATAACTTCATATCAGACACTTTACGGCGTAATAAGTCCCACTCTTGAGGAAGTGCTTTTGAATTGAGAGACTCTTTTAGGTCGACAAATACCATCGACATGCCGGGGCGCGATAAAGATCGAAGCCTATTAAGTGTCGCCATTTCTTGGAGTTTGGTTTCGACGGTGTCGGTGACTTGTTGTTCCACTTCTTCCGCAGAAGCGCCAGGGTAGAGCGTTACAACGACGGCCGTCTTTATGGTGAAGCTTGGGTCTTCAAGTTTTCCAAGCTCAAAATAAGAAAACAGGCCTGCGATGACACTCAGTGCAGTGAAAAACAGGATGAAGGTGCGTTGTTTGATTGCAAAATCAGCTAGATTCATCATGGTTCACCTACAGGCTTTTAACTTGAATATTGGAGAAGTATTGTCCTTCCACCACGTATTGCGCGCCACTCACGACCACGAAGTCGCCATCGTTGAGCGTCGATTCAACACACACAGTATTTTCGGACATAGAAATCACATCCACAGTCACGCCATGAGCTTGTTCATTTTTAACAGTGAATACTTGCTCGATACCCGTTTGGTTGACTAACGCAGAATAGGGCAAACAGAAATTACTGCTCGCTTCTCCAAGTTGAGTCGTCAATGTGACCGCTTTTCCAGGTAATACCGATTTGTCAGTGGAGTCGACATGGTAAGTAACCGCATAGGTCTGCTTGATTGGGTGAGGTGACGTCGAAATTTCAGCGGCATAACCAACTAGTTTAGTCTCTGAACCATACCAATCTATGACAGAAGTTTGATTTGGTTTGAACTCATGAATCAAATTTTCAGGTACTTGGATTTTAACTTCAAGTTGATCTGGATTGTGGATTGTGAACACCGAAATGCCCGGCAGTACTTGTTCGTACTGGTCAAAATTGGATGCCGCAACCACACCATCGAAAGGGGCGAGCAATTGGGTATAACGAATCGAATCTTTTGCACGGCGTATATTCTGTTCTACGACTTTAACCGCCGCTTCACTTCGCTCGTACCCGCTGATTGCACGGTCTAGGTTAACATCGGCAATCGCATTATCAGCGATGGCTTGTTTTACTCGTACAAGTTCGGATGTCGCCAATTTGTGTGCAGATTTAGCTTCAAGGGCTCGTGCTTGTAACTCTTCTAACGCGACTTGATAGTCATGAGGGTCTAGTTGCGCAAGGGGTTGGCCTTTCTTTACTGAATCACCAACAGAGACCATCATATTTTGAATAGTGCCAGGCACACGAAACGCAACGCCAGCCGTTTCCGATGATTGTATCTTGCCAGTAAAAGACTTTTCAGCCGTATGTGAAAGAGGTTCAAGTTGAATCACTTGAATTGGTCGAGCTTGTTTTTGAGGCGCAGTCGCCTCTGAGTCATTACAGCCAAACAGGGCGGTTAAGCTTAGTGCAATGACTGTATATTTGAATATAGGTGTCTGTTGAAAAATAGATGAATGTTGAAAGATAGGCTTCATGGATTGCTCCTCTTGAATTTATGAAGCGATTCTATCTTTCTATTTCGTTAGGATAATCTAGCCTGCTCGTGAAACACTGTCACAATATTCATTACAATAAGTTAGAGTTTCGGAAGTTCTTGTAATAGAAAATCAATCAAAAGCTGTGCTGAATGGCTTAATGCTTTACGCTGAGGGTTGAGCAACCATGCTTCTTCTTTTTGAAGATTTTCGTCGGGGAATAGGTTAATCAAGCTACCGTCTTTGAGTTGATGTCGCACCAAAAGTTCTGGTAACAACGCGATACCTCTATGTCTAATAACACCGCCTTTAACAAAGCCAATGCTGTCACTGACGACCGAAGGTTCTACTTTGATGGTGTGATCTTTGATGTCCCATTCTTTATCGATGTCCCCACTTGGCCACCTGAAGCAAACAAATGGGTAATTAGTGAGCTCTCTTAGGCTTGAAGGCTTGCCTTGTTTCTCAATAAATTCAGGGCTTGCGACAAAAATACGTTGAAGAACCATCACTTTACGAGCAACCACGTTTGCGTCGCTCAACGTACCACCATGCATAGCGAGGTCTAACCCTTGACGGTACATGTCGACAAAGCCGTTACTAATGTTGCGAATATCAAGCTCAACTTTAGGATACATATCTTGGAATTTAAACAGAGTCGACTGCATGATATCGCTGGTTTCAGGCAATAGACCAATCTTAATTTGTCCGTGTGCAACCTCTGACAGGTTGGAAGCGACATGGTTTGCTTTGTCGAGCGCACTTAATGCATTGAGTAGTTCTTTGTAATAGAGCTCGCCAGATTTAGTTAAGGAGAGGCTTCGTGTGGTTCTAAAGAACAGTTGAATGCCGAGAGACTTCTCAAGGTCGTTAATTCTACGGCTAACGTTAGCTCGCGGAAGGTCAAGAGCATTAGCGGCGGCAGTAAAACTACCCAGTTCGACAACGGTAGTGAACAACTTAAGATCTTCGATTTTCATAGGGTTGGTTTCGAATTTGGGTATTGGATGACAACAGTTATCGTATATCAAATAGTACATAAAATCGAAAAAACAACGAATAATTAATAACCTATTGGTGTGTATGAGACATATGTACTCAGGTGACTTAATGAAAAACGAAATCACCTTATCGATACAATCAATAAGTACGGCGTTTATTTAAAAGTATGCATGATGTAATATCTTCGCGAATATAATGTTTGAGACTACTTATGTATAATTTATCTATGAAAATGAAGATGCTTTTGTCTGCAATTGTACCAGCGATGTTGGTTGCGATTGTGACTCTAGTCATTGTTATTAACTCCCAACTATCGGCTCTTGAATATGAAATTCAAGATTACCAAACGGTCTTAACCGATGAACGTAAGAACAATATTGAAGATGCAGCTACTATCGCTCAATCTGTAGTTGAAGATGTAGTTCGACGTTTTGGTACAGATCAAGAAGCGCAAGAAGCGGTTAGATTCGCGTTAAAAGAAGCGCGTTTTTCTAATGGCAGCGGATACTTCTTTGTGTTCGACGAAAATGACCACTACATTGTTCACAGTCTAAAGCCTCAACTTGAAGGTAAAGATGGCGGCGGTTTAAAAGATCCGAATGGCATCAAAATCACGGTTCGCCTACATGAACAGGCGACAAGAGGTGGTGGTTTCATTGAATACATTTACGACAAGCCAGGATCGTCTGTCCCTCAACCAAAAATTGCTTACGCTGCTCCTATTTCTGGAACGGGTTGGTTCTTAGGAACGGGTCTGTATATTGATGACATTGCTAAGGCTACAGAGGTTTACCGTCAAGAAGCCAGTGAGCGTATGCAAACGCAAATTTCAACAATTGTCATTACTGCGCTTGCATTAGTAGCCCTAACTTGTCTGATCATGTCTTATGTTGCTTCACGCATGATTGCCCCAATCAAAGACATGCTTAATACCTTTATCGACATTGCGAATGGTGAAGGTGATCTTACCCATAGAATTAATGTGTCGGGTACAGATGAAATTGGACAATTAGGTAAAGCATTTAACCAGTTTGTCGGCAAGCTCCACAATATTATTACTGATGTTTCGAAAGCTACAAATAATGTTACGACGGCCACTGACCAAATAAGTAGCCAAACGGTTCACCTAAGTAATCAACTTCAAGAGCACAACCACGAGACAGAGCAGGTGGTGACAGCTGTTACTGAGATGAGTAGTACAGCAAACGAAGTGGCACAAAGTGCTCATCAAGTGGCTAGTGCAACGAATGAAGCTAACAATGACGCTCATAATGCTCAAAACCTTGTGCAAAAGTCGACACAATCTATTGGCTCTTTAGAACAGAATGTAGTGACCACAAGTCAACACATGAATTCACTCCACGACCAGTCTAAAAAGATAGATGGTGTGTTACAGGTTATTGGCGAGATTGCAGAGCAAACTAACTTACTAGCACTAAACGCAGCGATCGAAGCCGCACGAGCAGGTGAGCAAGGTCGAGGCTTTGCTGTAGTAGCAGACGAAGTACGTAACCTTGCAAGTAGAACTCAAGGTAGTACGCTAGAGATTAAGACCATGCTTGATGAACTTCATAAGTTGGTTGAACAAGCGGTTTCTTCGATGGGTGAAAGTAGTAATACTTGTCAGGATGTTGTGACTTCATCAAATGATATATCAGCGGGTTTAAATGATGTTAGCACCGCTGTAGCCTCAATCAATGCAATGACCGACCATATAGCAACGGCTTTGTTGCGTAATTCAATGGAACTAAATCAAGAACCTACGATCTGATCAGCT
>NZ_JBFSPI010000117.1:0-12911 GCF_041464685.1 Vibrio sp. 10N.237.312.B06 | reverse complement strand
ATGTGTTACCGGTTTTATTGTTAATTTATAGACTCATCTAAGCGGAGAAGAGCCGTAAAACTTATGCCAAGCAATCACAACATCTTTGGCCACCCTAGAGGCCTATTTTTATTATTTAGCACAGAGCTATGGGAACGTTTCTCCTACTACGCGATGCGTGCCATCCTTGTTTTATTTTTGACTGACACGACCCTCAACGGTGGACTTGGTTGGTCAACGAAAGACGCACTTGATCTCTACGGTATTTACACTGGCTTAGTCTACATCACGCCATTGATCGGTGGCTGGATTGCCGATAACTACTTAGGACAACGTAAATCGATCCTAGTGGGTGGTGTATTAATGGCACTCGGCCAGTTTACACTCGCTCTTCCTAACGGCGCTATTGGCTTAGACCAAGTAAATGCTCTTTATCTAGGTTTAGCACTACTTATCAGTGGTAACGGTATGTTTAAGCCAAACATCTCGACCATGGTTGGCGACCTATACCAAGAAGGCGATAACCGCCGTGACGGTGCATTCACCATTTTCTACATGGGCATCAACTTAGGTGCATTATTAGGTGGCTTGATTTCAGGCGCTGCTGTCGACTCTTTCGGCTGGAAAGCAGGTTTCTTAGCCGCTGGTATTGGTATGGTTATTAGCTTAATCATGCAAATGACAATGGCTCAATCTTGGTTAGGTAACATTGGTTCAGTGCCCGCAGCTGCGCGAGCAAAAGCACTGAACAAATCAAAAGAAAAAACGCCACTAACCAAAGAAGAGTTCGATCGATTAAAAGTTATTCTGGTTATGGGTCTATTCGTCATAGTTTTCTGGGCGGGCTTTGAACAAGCTGGCGGTCTGATGAATATCTATACTCAACAATATACTGACCGCATGATTGGTGGCTTTGAAGTCCCAGCGGCGTGGTTCCAATCTCTGAACCCATTCTTCATCATTACACTTGCACCAATCATTGCTGCATTTTGGGTTAAGCTTGGTAAGCGTGAACCAAATTCTCCAGTGAAATTTGCAATGGCTTTGTTCTTCCTAGCTCTTGGTTTTGTGTGCATGATGGGCGCTGTAATGGAGCAAGGTGGCGACCTAACAGTGAAAACATCAATGCTGTGGCTAGTCGGTGCTTTCTTCTTCCATACCCTTGGCGAACTTTGTCTATCTCCTATTGGCCTGTCGTTGGTCACTAAGTTAGCTCCGCTTCGTCTCGCATCGCTAATGATGGGTGCATGGTTTGGCTTCAACGCTGTCGCAAACTACGTAGCTGGCCTTGTGGGTTCTCACGTTGGGGAGCTTGGCGCAATGTCTATCTTCGGTGGTATCGCAATTACAGCGACCATAAGTGGCGTCTTACTGCTTCTTTGTGCTGGCAAGCTTGTATCATGGATGCATGGCGTAGAAACCAACATGATGCTTGAAGCAGAGCCAAAAGCAGAGACTTCGGTTGCTTAATATCTAGACCTATTTCAAGACGGGACATCCAGATCAAAAAGGGCTGCTCAATGAGCAGCCCTTTTTTTATTTTTAGATATGCATGACAGTTTAGGCGAAATCGTATTTAACGATACAGCGCCACTAACTCCGCCATCATATCGATGTGCGAGTCTCTATCATTCAGACACGTAATGTAGCTAAAGTCTGAGCCACCAGCGTCAATGAAGGTCTCTTTACACTGATCCGAAATCTCTTCTAACGTTTCTAAACAATCCACAGAAAATGCAGGCGCCATAATATCGATTTTTTTGATGCCTTTGCTTGGCAATGATTCAAGTGTCTCGTCAGTGTATGGCTTCAACCACTCTTCTCGACCAAATCGAGATTGGTATGTCATGGTGATATCGTCCGCTGATAAGCCTAACTCAGCAGCAAGGAGCTTTGTTGTCGCTTCACAATGCTGTGGGTAGATGTCGCCTTCATCAGCCAATCGCTTCGGAATACCGTGGAAAGAACAAACTAAATGATCGGCTCTACCATTTTTATCCCAATGGCTACGCACGCTTTCAGCCAATGCTTTTGCGTAGCTTGGGTGCGCGTAGTAGTCGCGAATAAAGCGATAGCTCGGAATCACTGGCATCTGCTTAAAGGCCTTGGTTAAGCCATCAGATACGGCCGCTGTGGTTGTGCCTGAGTATTGAGGATATAAAGGCAATACGATGATGTCTTCAACGCCCAGCTCCATTAATTGCTCAACGCCCGTTTTAAGGCTTGGGTTACCATAGGTCATACCCAGCGCTACGGGTATCTGTAATTTTTTCTGGAGCTTTTCGGCTTGTCTTTGAGAATATACAAGCAGTGGTGAGCCTTCATCCATCCAAACAGACTGATACAGCTTAGCCACTTTCGGCGCTCTAACCGGTAAGATCACCCCATGTAAAATAGGACACCAAAGCCAACGCGTTAGATTTACGACTCGCTTATCGTGTAAGAATTCACTCAAAAATCGACGAACGCCAGCCGGGGTCGCCGAATCTGGTGTTCCTAAGTTCACCAGTAAAACGCCCTGCTTTTTATTATTTTCCATAGATACCTGAGACCAATGTGTGATTTTCTGGAACGTAATATACTAATCGGCATAAGTTTAAGATCATTGTTGCGCCACTAAATTTAAGAATAATCGTTCTTAACCTGGGTTATCACAACATCACCTTGAGCGTTAGCCTCGCGAATCTAAGCCGTACCGCGGAAACAGTGCACAATCGAGTTTATCTAGATTGGTATATTACTAAAAATTGAAACAAAAAAAGCGACCTTAACGGTCGCTTCCAATATATCAAATTCTAAAACTGGCTGTTAGCCAATTATGCTAGTGCTTTCTCAAGTTCTGCACTAACTTCAGCAACTTGCTTAGTACCATCAAATTTAAGGTACTTAGTGTTACCTGCTTCTGCTTCCTTACCGTAGTAAGAAATAAGCGGAGCCGTTTGATCGTGGTATACGCCTAGACGTGCACGAACTGTTTCTTCTTTGTCGTCATCACGTACAACAAGCTCTTCGCCAGTGATGTCATCTTTACCTTCTTCTTTAGGTGGGTTGTACACACTGTGGTATGTACGACCAGAAGGAAGGTGAGCACGACGACCAGCCATACGCTCAACAATCACATCGTCAGCTACGTCGAATTCAACAACGTAGTCTACTGCGATACCCATTTCTTTTAGGCCATCAGCTTGAGGGATTGTGCGTGGGAAACCGTCTAGTAGGAAACCTTTCTCACAGTCATCTTGAGCGATACGCTCTTTGATTAGACCAAGGATAATTTCATCAGAAACTAGCTGACCAGCGTCGATTACTGATTTTGCTTGCTTACCAAGCTCAGTACCCGCTTTGATAGCAGCACGTAGCATGTCACCAGTTGAAATTTGAGGGATACCAAATTTGTTCATGATGAAGTTAGCTTGAGTACCTTTACCCGCGCCAGGAGCACCTAGAAGAATGATGCGCATGTTTAATCCTCTTATAAAAATTATGATTTATACCGAAGCTCACTATCCCGCCTTTCTGGTTCAATTTAAGTCGAAAAAGAGAGGTTAGGTAACAACTGAGGCTAAGCACAACTGTAAACAGAAGCAAAACGGTAAGTTTCGGTATAACGTTTAAAAATCATACAACTGGAGATGATAGGTTCATAGTACCAGCTGATTAGGTCGAGCATTCTATCACATTAATATTCAATTTTGCTTAAATTAAGACTAAAGAATGTATCGACAGCGTTTGCGTTCGTCTTGTTAGCAACTTTAGCGACATTTCGATGAAGTTAAGCGACGTTCATAAAAAAGCCCGCATTAGCGAGCTTTTAATTATAATTATGAGCTTAGCCCAAAGTCGAAAGACTAACGTTTTGTCAGTAGTTCGTTGATTGCACCTAAGAATTGTGACGGATCTTCCATTGAGCCCTTTTCAGCCAGCATAGCTTGACCAAGTAGTAGCTCAACCCAACGACCAAACGCTTGTTCGTCCGCTTCATCAGCCATCTGTTTCACAAGTGCGTGCTCAGGGTTAATCTCAAAGATGTACTTAACTTCAGGTGCCGCTTGACCCGCAGCTTCAAGAAGCTTAGCCATTTGCGTGCCCATTTCGAAGTCATCAGTCACCACAACGGCAGGTGTTGTTGCGAGCTTGAAAGTAGTACGAACTTCTTTAACACGACCACCTAGGTAAGATTGAGTGCGCTCAACAACAGATTTGAACTCTTCTTCTGTCTCTTTTTGCTTCTCTTTCTCTTCTTCACCTTCAAACTTGCTTAGGTCTAAGCCTGCTTTAGTGATCGATTGGAACTGTTTACCGTCGAAGTCAGTCAGGTAATTCATTACGTACTCATCGATACGATCGTACATGAGAACCACTTCGATACCTTTTGCTTTGAACTGCTCTAAGTGTGGGCTGTTCTTAGCGGCAGCGTAACTATCTGCTGTTAGGTAATAGATCTTGTCTTGGCCTTCTTTCATGCGTTCAACGTAAGATGCTAGGCCGATAGTTTGTTCAGAAGAATCCACTTCTGTTGATGAGAAACGAAGTAGACCTGCGATTTTTTCTTTGTTCGCCATGTCTTCAGCAGGGCCTTCTTTCAGTACTAGGCCGAACTCTTTCCAAAATTCTAAGTACTTGTCGTTGTCATTCTTTGCCATGCGCTCAAGCATAGTCAGTACACGCTTAGTACATGCGCCACGAAGAGACTGAGTTACCTTATTATCTTGCAGGATTTCACGAGACACGTTCAGTGGTAAATCGTTTGAATCAATCAAGCCGCGAACGAAACGCATGTAAGATGGCATGAACTGCTCTGCATCATCCATGATGAATACGCGCTGTACATAAAGCTTAAGGCCGCTCTTATGGTCACGATTCATCATATCCCAAGGTGCTTTAGCTGGGATGTAAAGTAGGCTTGTGTAGTCGTTCTTACCTTCAACTTTGTTGTGGCTCCAGGTTAGTGGATCAGCAAAGTCGTGAGATACGTGCTTGTAAAACTCTTGGTACTCTTCTTTCTCGATATCAGACTTGTTACGAGTCCAAAGCGCTTGAGCCTTGTTAATTTGCTCCCAATGCTTCTCTTCGGTGTCTTTACCTTCGTCATCTTTCACCGCTGTGAAGATAGAGACAGGAATACCGATGTGATCAGAATACTTACCAATCACTTCACGTAGACGCCATTCATTTAAGAACTCTTTGCCGTCTTCACGCATATGAAGAATGATGTCTGTACCACGAGATTCTTTCGTGATGTCTTCAATGGTGTAATCACCTTCACCCGCAGAGTGCCATTGCACGGCTTGGTCATTAGCAAGTCCAGCAGCTCGAGTGCGAACAGTCACTGCGTCTGCAACGATAAATGCAGAATAGAAACCAACACCAAATTGGCCAATAAGCTGAGAGTCTTTGCTTTGGTCTTCAGACAGCTTTGAGAAAAAGTCAGCTGTGCCTGACTTAGCAATAGTACCTAAATGCTCAATAACGTTGTCGCGGCTCATACCTATGCCGTTATCAGAGATCGTTAAAGTATTTGCTTCAGCGTTGAACGAAAGTTTCACACCTAAATCAGCATCGCCTTGGTAAAGGTCGCCATTTGATAGCGCTTGAAAACGAAGCTTATCAGCCGCGTCAGATGCGTTAGAGATCAGCTCACGTAGGAAGATTTCTTTATTTGAATACAGTGAGTGAATCATTAGGTGAAGTAGTTGTTTTACTTCAGATTGAAAGCCACGAGTCTCTTTATTTTGCGTTGCCGTTTCGCTCATTTTTACTCCAAAACATCTATACTTTATGTTGAATAATCATAGGGGCGTTGCACATTATGCCTCTCTTATGTTCATTAACATGAGGATGACAAATGTAAATTCAAGGTCAAAAAGCATAAAAACACTGTTTTTTTGATCTGTTTTTATTATCCTTGAGTGTTATAAATATAAAAGAACATAAAAGAAGCCATGATTTGGTGAAGAATTAACAGAACTTCACCTGAGATTTGTCTATTTCGCACCCCAAATCATCCAAAATAGAAGAGTTCAATGAGCAATATCGGCACAAAGTTTATTCTCGCACAGCGGTTCGTATTTGACCCAAATAGCAACTCACTTGTTGATCAGATGAGCGACGGTGAAGTCGTACGTCTTGGCAGCAATGAAAGCCGCATTCTCCTGATGCTGTCAGAAAGACCCAATGAAGTTATCACTCGTAACGAATTACACGAATATGTTTGGCGAGACCAAGGCTTTGAGGTGGACGACTCCAGCTTAACGCAAGCGGTATCGACACTCAGAAAAATGCTAAAAGACTCAACCAAATCTCCAGCATTTGTAAAAACCGTTCCTAAACGTGGTTATCAATTTATCGCGACTGTTGAGCGCTCAGCACCACTGTCATCAAACGATCAGCCAACAACAGCTGAAATTGCAGAAAGTGACGTAGAGCCTATTTTAACATTTGCTAATACCACATTAGCTGATGAGGTCATCACTGAAACTATTGATCCAGAGCCAACTGAAAAGGCTCAAGAAAATCATGTCGAAGTCGAGCCAGTAACCAATCAGGTTAAACCTAAAGATGAAAGTTCGAATAAATGGTTAACGTTTGGAATGTTACTTGTCGCTTTCATTATGCCAATACTCGTTTTAACGTTAAAGAACCCAGCAGAGTCAGAGTTTCGAACATTAGCAGAGGTTAATGGTGTCAAAGTTCAAACCCCAATCAACCATCCAACTCTGACTAGTTGGCTGCCAGCGATAGAGAAATGTGTATTGCGTTACAACACCAGCCACACTGGCATGCTAAAGCCAACTGAGGTGATTGCAACAGGCGGACAAGGTAACAATCTAGCTCTAAACTATATTCACCCTCAAGATTACTCGAGCGAGAATGTAACTCTAAGAATTTACGCAAACCAGTCGGATGTACACGACATTTGTAACGGTGGTCAGTAACATGAAATTAAAATTATCCATTATTTTACTGGTTATCTCTGCTTTCTTGAGCGGCTGGTTATACTGGGGTAGCGATGCAAAGATAGAACGCTTGCTTACGCAACACGAATGGCAATCGAAAATGGTGACTCTGATTAGCGATATCAAGCAAGAGGATTCAATCGGGCCACTGCGTAAGGTTGAGCTATCATCGAATGCGAAGTATTTGCCAAACGGTACGTATCTGAGAATGGCTGTAGTTAAACTGTATGGCACTCAGACTGCACCCGCAAACGTCATCAATATCTCCGAAACAGGTCAGTGGGATATTAACGATAACTATTTACTGATTTCGCCAACGGAGTTTAAAGATGTGACTTCTGCTGAGCGCCAAGATTTTTCGGAAGAGCAACTCGAGCTGATCACTCAAGTGATTAAAATGGATGCAGAACAAAGCCGACGCATTGATATTATTAATCAGAAAGCACTGCTGCTCACTAGCCTAAATCATGGTTCTACGGTGTTATTCTCAAACTAAAATCAGATTAAGCTAAAACTCAACAGTGATTTACTGTATATCATTAAACGATATACCAATAGAAAGGGGCATGATGCCCCTTTTTTATTAACTGTTGACATCAAACTACTGTTTTAGGATTTTTAGGGGTATCTATGAATACAGAACCAAGCTCGGTAAGTGCATCAATCACCAAGGCAACCATCGCAATACACTATTGTCGTCAATGCAATTGGATGCTTCGTTCTAGTTGGTTATGCCAAGAGTTACTGCATACTTTCAGTGAAGAGATAGAGCAAGTGAGTTTACACCCTGATACCGGAGGTCGATTTGAGGTTTTTTGTAATGGAATACAGATTTGGGAAAGAAAAGCGGACGACGGTTTTCCTGAGGCTAAAGTTCTGAAGCAAAGAGTGCGAAACATCATTGCTCCAGACAGGGACCTCGGCCACGTAGACTCAAAGTAAGCCTTTTCTAACGCCGCCGATTGAGTTTATTTAAAGCTCGCCACTCACAATTACGTCACCCTCAAGGCTAATAACTTTGAACGTTTTATTTTCATATACACCGTAGCTAGCCGCGTGACCATCTCGTGGGAATGTCACCGAGCTAGGATTAAAGATAAAGATGTCATCTTGGTATTCAGCAACAGGAATATGAGTATGACCATGGGCAATAATATCGCCCGCCTTCAGCGCAGGGCGTTTATTGGTGTTGTACAAATGACCATGAGTTAGAAAAATACGTTGGCCTGATTCTAATAGTACCCACGAGTAATCCATCATCATTGGAAAAGACAACAACATCTGATCCACTTCGCTATCGCAGTTACCACGAACAGCAATGATCTCTTGAGAAAACGCATTCAACTTCTCTGCAACCGCCGGCGGATTGTATCCTTCAGGGATAGGGTTTCTTGGACCATGATTCAGAATGTCACCCAATAGCACTAAATATTGCGCACCAGACGCTTGGTAGAGTTCTAATACCTTTTCTGTTGCTGGCAGCGAACCGTGTAGGTCTGAAGCAAAAAATAATTTCACACGTACTTCTCCATAAAATTTATGAGCCTATTGTACGTATCTAACAGCTACACGTCATCTCTCGCCATACCGTTGATCACGATATTATTGTAACTAACCATACCGACTATTTTATGGTCACTGACCACAGGGGCACGACTAATACCAAAACGCTCAAACAAGCGTGCACAGTACTTCACATTCATATCGGCAGACACGCTTAGCGCTGGCTTGGTCATGATCTCATAAACATTGGTTCGCTTCGGAGAACGGTTCTTAGCCAGTACTTTCTTAGCAATATCATTCATCAATACGATGCCGTATTCGTCATCTTCGTGGCGCTTATCGACAATGATGGCTTTCACTTTATGCTTCTTAGCCATCTCTATCGCTTCCAACACAGTGGTTAGCCCATCGATAATCACATACGTATTAGCCATTACATCGCTTACTCGGATTTTTTCACTGCCACTCATAACTCGTCCTCCACAACCTTAGTTAATGTTTCAACTTGGTGCGCGACCCCGACTGCATCTTCGACATCGATCTGCACTGCTATCCCTTGCCCTGACTCTTGGTCAAACTCTCCGACTTCACCGATAGTTTCTAGAATATGCCTAGCTAGGTGCTCCTCGACGACAAACAGCAGCACATCTTTTTGCACCTCTAACGTTAACCCAAAGAAGGTACGCTTTTGGTTTAGCCCCTGCCCTCTGGCATTGTTAATCACGGTTGCCCCTGTTGCACCCGCATCACGCGCGGCGTCGAGCACGATATCGGTCTTGCTCTCTTCTACAAACGCTAAGATAAGTTTAAAGCGCATCTTTGCTCTCCTTAGAGGATTGTGATCGGTTTAGCCATTGCGTTATTTGTGCATACCCCATCACGGATATAATTGGAAATAAGCTCGCGAAAGCAATCAACCCAAAGCCATCAATTAGCGGATTTCTTCCTGGCACCGTTGACGCGAGTCCCAACCCAAGTGCCGTCACTAAAGGAACCGTCACCGTTGATGTCGTAACCCCACCAGAATCGTAAGCCAATGGAATAATCAATTTGGGAGCATAAAAGGTCTGAATCACCACAATGACATAACCAACAATGATGTAGTAATGGATAGGGTCGCCAGCCACGATGCGATAACTACCTAGCGATATGCCAATCGCTACGCCTAACGCCACGGAGATCCTCAGCCCGTTAACACTGATACTGCCACCGGAAACTTGGTTTGCCTTAATAGCAACGGCGATCAAAGAAGGCTCGGCTATCGTGGTACTGAAACCAATACAAAACGCGAAAAGGTAAACCCAGTAATAGTCAAACCAAACTAACGCAAGGCCTGAACTGACCTTGAACTCAGTCAAAAAACTTGGTTCGGTGAGTTGCATTGCCATCGTCTCCCCTAAAGGAAACAGCGCGAGCTCTAACCCCATCAAAAAGAGCGACAACCCAAGAATGACGTAAAAGAAACCTATCAGCACTTTGGCTAAGTTATTAACTGGCTTACGCAGCACCGCTAATTGGAAACCGAAGATGATCACCGCAATCGGAATCACATCCATGACAGTGCCAAGAAAGGTGTCGATAAATTGCTGAGCACTGATCATGTCACCACCATCCCGTAGACCATGACAAACATCATCGGCAGCAGTGAAGCAAAGGCGATCAATCCAAAGCCATCAATCATCGGATTTCGCCCTTTAATCGCAGAGGCTAAACCCACGCCCAATGCGGTCACTAACGGAACGGTAATGGTCGATGTAGTCACTCCGCCGGAGTCATACGCAATCCCAATGATATTTTCAGGGGCGAAAGCGGTGAGCACCACCACACCAATATAACCACCGATGATCATGTACTGGATTGGCCAACCTTTTAAGATCCGCAGCACACCAAGTAAAATTGCGATACCGACCGACAGTGCCACCGTGAAGCGCAAACCATCGGCGTACTGTTCCATTTCGTCTAGAGAGTTGGGAATAACACCACCTTCAGCGGCCACTTCTGCTGCTTCGGCGGCCACTGCGGTTAATGCGGGTTCAGCAATGGTGGTACCAAACCCTAAACAGAAAGCGAAGGTCAATAACCAAAACACGCTCCCCTTACGAGCAAAAGCTTGAGCCATCGACTCGCCGATTGGGAACAGACCCATTTCAAGGCCAAAGATAAAAAAAGTCAGTCCAAAAACCACCAGCACTAAGCCAGTTAAAATAGACAAAAGATGAGGGAGTGGCTCTTGTAAAACAGCAAGCTGGAAGAAAGCAATCACCGCCACGATCGGCAAGAGATCCCTTAGACTACCTAACATGGCTCGAAACAAAGCAAGCACTGCCGTCATCGCAACTCCTAGTCATTGAAATTGTGTCTGGTTATTAATTACTAATAATCATGGCAAATCCTTATCATTCCTTATGTGACAAATATTACGCAGTTGGTAACATATCGGAGTAAAGTGCATAAGTGTGATAGCGGTATACATCCTAACCTGATGAATTTAATTTCATTCTTTCGTAAATTGATACGGCGTAATTTGGGTATCACACAATTGAAACCAACTGATCGTTATAGTGATTTTTTCGTATTGATTGGCGTTCAAAAACAAGCCATGTCTATAATTATGTTTAATAGGGAGATTGGTATGAAGATATTGTTAACGGGTGGTACGGGATTTATTGGTTCTGAATTGGTCAAAAGTTGGAATACTGACGATGTGACATTGTTGACACGGAGCCCCGAAAAAGCGAAACAAAACCTAAATCACCTGAACCAGAATAACCTTCATTACATTCAATCTCTTGATGAACTCAGCGATCTCAATGACTTCGATGTCGTGGTCAATCTTGCTGGCGAACCGATCGCTGACAAGCGTTGGAGTACGGAGCAAAAAGAGAGGATCTGTAACAGTCGTTGGCACATTACTGAAAAACTGGTCGAGTTAATTCATGCCAGTAGCAACCCACCGAAGGCTTTCATTAGCGGCTCAGCCGTCGGTTACTATGGCGATCAACAGCAACACCCATTTGATGAATCACTACAAGTAGAAGACGAAAGTTTTCCTCACAAAGTCTGCGCCCACTGGGAAGATATAGCCAAGAGAGCCCAGTCCGATGAGACGCGTGTGATACTACTAAGAACGGGGATTGTGTTAGGTGAAAATGGCGGCGCGTTGAAGAAGATGCTAATGCCCTTCAAACTCGGAGTAGGCGGACCACTTGGTTCAGGCGAACAGTACATGCCTTGGATTCACATGCTTGATATGGTGAGAGCCATCAACCACTTATTGTCAATTCCTCACGCTCAAGGGGAATTTAATATGTGTGCCCCGCACCCTGTCACCAACAAACTGTTCAGCAGCACACTCGCCAAGCAACTACGCCGACCTCATTTCCTATTCACTCCGAAATGGGCAATGTCGCTTCTGATGGGTGAATCTTCTTGCCTGCTCTTTGACAGCATTCGTTCCAAACCAAAGAAACTCACTGAAATGGGATTTATCTTTAGTTACTCAAGAATAGAACCAGCCTTAAAAAACTTGTTACAACATCAAGACTAATTCTTTACCCTAGAGCGATAAAGACTCTAATGAAGGATTAAGCGTGAACAAGTCGATTCTGATCACCGGTTGCTCAACGGGTATTGGCTATACATGTGCGCATGCACTACAAAAGCGTGGTTTCCACGTCATTGCATCGTGTCGTCATCCGCAAGATGTACAGCGTCTGCAAGATGAGGGACTGACCTGTATACAGCTCGACCTTTCTAACCAAGAAAGCATTGAACAAGCTGCACAACTTGCTATTGAGCTAGCGCCTAACGGATTATATGGTTTATTCAATAACGGCGCTTATGGTCAAGCTGGCGCGCTAGAAGACTTACCAACCCAAGGTCTCAGAGAGCAATTCGAAACCAACTTCTTTGGCTGGCATCATCTTGTTTGTCAGATACTTCCGCACATGCGCGAACGCGGCGAAGGTCGAATCGTACAAAACAGTTCCGTATTAGGCTTTGCGGCCATGAAATATCGTGGCGCTTACAACGCTTCAAAGTTCGCTCTAGAAGGCTGGACAGATACGTTACGTTTAGAACTACATGGTAGTGGTATTCATATCTCGTTATTGCAGCCAGGTCCAATAGAAACCCAATTTAGAAATAATGCCCTGAAAGCTTTCAATAAATGGATCACCATTGCTGGCAGCGCTCATCAAGACGCTTATCAACAACAAAAAGACCGACTCGAAAAAGAGTCATCGAACAACGCTTTTGTTCTCCCGCCTGAAAGTTGTATTGAACCGGTTTATCACGCACTCACAGCCGATAAGCCCAAACTCAGATACCGAGTGACGACCCCAACTAAAGTGTTCGCGGTATTGAAAAGAATTCTACCGAGTCGCTTGCTAGACCCTATTTTGAGAAAAGCAGCATAAATTACTAGGGCGTGTTGATCTTTGCTGTACATTTCGCGTTCAACAATACATCGGT
>NZ_JBFSPI010000116.1:0-13388 GCF_041464685.1 Vibrio sp. 10N.237.312.B06 | reverse complement strand
CGAATGACAAAGTCGCTTGGTAGTTACGATACGACAGAATCGCTTGGTGATCACACGCTTTATCTGCTTTGCCTGACTTACCTTTGCCCCTAAACCTGTTAGAATAAATACTCTACACAATTCTGAGAGCGTGCGTTTTCCCTATCAAATCTAATCCAATGAAAGAGGGGCAGTTCCTGAAGGATCCACACATCTTTTCATCGGAACTCTGCCGCACTTACGCTTTGAGGCCTCCTACGGCTAAGGCCAGATCCTTCACGCTAATTGAGTAAGCTTCTCTTCATATCAACTCTTTATTGAGAAAAAATAGGAAGTAACCGGCGTGTTTGAATCGTGTTTGCTTGAGGTATTTATCATCCATTGATTGTGGGACACAAAAAGCAGTCATTACTATTAATAGAACTCAAATTACCGTCTATTATACGCTTGCTCTATATCCAAACACATGCTAATCATATACCCTTGTTCTAATTACGTATTTCTGGGTGATTTATGGATTTTCAAGTAAAGCAAGACTTCAAATATAAACGATTTTCTAGACTAGAATACTTGAACAAAGAGGAGTCTTGGTACGAAGATGAATTGAATCTTGGTCTCTATTACTTTTTGTTAGAAGCCAAAGGAGAACCAACTGATCCTGCTTTCAATCAAATCTTAGCTGCTAAAGGTGATCATGCGTCAGCATTCAACTACTTAGGTGACATTGCTTTTAAGCTATACGATGAGTTTCGGGACTCTGAGATCCCTGCGTATCACTATGAGCGTGCATTAATATACTCCGAAAACAACTCACATGCTCACTGGGGGCTGTTCTGCTCAACTCGCGACCCACGCCATTTCTTCAAAGCGATTTCTATTGGTTATGAAGAAGGTAACTTTCAAATAGTCACTAATAAGATGCATAGCTTGTATGCACCAAATCTGATCAACGCTGAACTTACTGTTGATGAATGGAAGCTGCTTAAATCAATCTGTCTAGATGAAAAAGTTGAGAGTCAAATCGAGATACTTTTGTGTTGTCACTTTCATCTTGAAGAGTTCAAAGATGGGATTTCTCTCATCAATTCAGCAAAATATATTCCTAAAAAAATCATCGAGCCTTATCGACAACACGCTCATATTGATCAAGACACCTTTTGGAGTAAGATCAGTTATTACGAGCGATTGAATCTGATAGGTGATGCTGAATCAGCTTATGAAGAAGTTAAGAAAGAAGTTGCTAGAGGCAAAGCAAATCTGACACAAGAAGCAATCATCAAATATGGTTTTGAAGCAAAGGCTTATGATGATGTCATTGAGCTAGTTGAGCGTGCGTTTGAGAAAGAAAAATTCATCCATTCTTCACATGTATTGAAGTTACAACACATTTTGTCATCCCAGCACTTAGGCAAATCACTCAACGAACAGTATGAAAAAGATGTCAACAGCGTAAACTAC
Organism: Vibrio sp. 10N.237.312.B06; assembly: GCF_041464685.1. NCBI lineage: Bacteria > Pseudomonadati > Pseudomonadota > Gammaproteobacteria > Vibrionales > Vibrionaceae > Vibrio > Vibrio sp. 10N.237.312.B06. Next base: position 11,951 of record NZ_JBFSPI010000116.1, on the reverse strand, counting down.
TTTGGAGACACCGATACTGGCAGGGATGGGCAAGTTCTAGCTCTTTATCTTGCATATCTTGTTCTAGTAAATATCAATAAACTCAAGTCTATATTAGCAAAGCGTGACAATTTACATCAGTTAACGAACTACGCTTTGTACAAAGACATAAAGGCAAATCTGCGTCATGACAGCCTCATCGGTCATCACTTGTATGACTCACTAGTGGATACTCTACAAGAGCTAAAAGAACAATGGCATAGCAAGCGAGTTGAAGACAGTTTAGCATCAGCAAAAGAGCAAGAACTTGATGATATTGAGATCGCTAGTTTACTGATGGACAAAGGTGAATATCACAAAGCATTGAGTACCCTCTCTGATTTAGAGTCCTCAATGTCCGTTAACAATCTACTCGGTGTATGTTTCGAAAACCTCGATGATTTCGACTCCGCATTGGAGCACGCTAAGCTTGCACTTGATATTATGTTGTCTAGTGGTGAAAAAAACAGCACCATCATTAACAACTATCTATATTGTTTGCACCGCTCAAGCTCATCTATTGATAAAGAACTATATGAAAATTATGTCGAACTATTCAATCATAGTTTAACTGAGGGTTTTATACCCCATCGGTTCTTGCACGATAACGGAAACTCTCTGTATAAATATTATCCTTTCAACAAGTTCACATTAGATGCTTTAGTGAATGGCTACTTCTATCTGGCATCAGCAGAGCAACTCAATGACCCTATCGAGCTGCCACATGAGAATCTGACTAAAGATAAAGAGTTTGTTGTTCTTAGACCTGACTTTCGATTGTGTTCATTTTCACATAATGAAAACTCAATGCTGATGTGGTCACACTATGCAGAAAACCATTCTGGTCTCATGATTGAATACTGCTTTGAAGGCTCTTTACCAGATCAGGTTGGTATTGAAAAAATCCAATACCTACATCCCGAACAAAGATTCATTAAAAAGGACAAGTATCTTTTCAATCAATACATGCTAATTAAGAACAGCGACTGGTCATATGAGAAAGAAGTAAGGTTGTTTGCATACAAGAAAGATAAGGTCTACTACAAGAAAGCAACTTATCCAAACCGAACTCATAACGCTACAGCATACATAAAAAGCATAACTGTCGGTTACAAGTTTCCTGAGAGCACCGTAAAACTAATACAAAGCATCGTGGCGACTCTCAATGAGAACCGGACAAAGAATCTATCCAACATAGTGTTACGAAGAGCGAAGCTTTCAGATAACAACTTCTTTGACCTTGAATACGAAGAGATCGTATAGGTATCATCAACTGAATTAGTCATGACTCAATCTGTCAGTTCGCAAACCATGATTTAATCAGTTCTGACAGATTCCACTATCCCGTTTCTGCCCCTTTTCGAGCTAGGGAGTGTCATTGTTTGGGCTGCCCTGGTACATATTCAAACTAACAAATCGTAATCCGAAGATGAGAAGCAGTTTGATGAATTTGTGCTTATTGTCACTAGTCTGAGTAGCTTTTAAATTCTCTTTTTGTTTACTATTGCATTTAAACAATATGTCACGAACATAAGGAAAACACATTCAAATGAAAACGGATTTATTTATTTCATACGCTTGGACGTCAAATGAGCATAAAGAGTGGGTTCACCTACTCGCAAGCCAACTTCATTTAATGGGTTACACGGTGAAAATTGACGAAGCAGTCGACTATGGTTCGAGTTTAAGTGGCTTCATGCAAGAAGTAACCGATGCTTCTCATGTACTTTTAGTTGTTGATGAAAATTATGTCGAACGTGCAGACAACGCCCCAGCATCAGGAGTAGGTATTGAGACAGAATGGATCAGCAGTGTTTTTGAGAGTAAACCAAACACATGGCTGTCCGTTATTTTTGTTAGAAACCCTAACTATAGATTGCCTCGTTGGCTAAAAGCTAAAAGTCCTAAAGGGTTTGATTTTAACTCAAACCCTGATGCAAGGAGATATCCAGGATCAACCCAGATAGACGCAGTATGGCGATGGATTGAAGGACTTCCCGCAGACAAACAACATGCGATACCTATCTCGGTCGTTCATAAACGAGCAGCGCGACTTGAGCGGATTGATGTTCTGAAAGATTCTGGTAATTATGCAAACCCAGCTCTAAATGGACGTGTAACTTTCCTCTATCGAGGGCATTCAGGTTATACCGTTGGAAATGGTGAGTACCAGTTCAAAATTCAATTCAGTGGGTGTTCAGGAAATAGTGTCTATGTATACACTGACGGTGGCCTTAAAGCTGTGGGACTAATAACAACTTCAAACTTCACCCCCTCAAAAGTTGATTCTTTTCTAACCCCCGGTCGAACAATCACACCTACTGTCGGACAAAAAGCCGTGCTCTTGAATAGTGAGGGTGCTCTCTGTGTATTGACTATCGAAGAAGTCCAATGTGAAATTAATACTGAACAGTATGTACCCGAGCATGTAACTTTCACTTATGAAATTTTAGTTAATCAATAGCGGGATCATTTAGCTCATTTGTTCCTAGCTTGTGTTGTGGGTAAGTGAAATTGGCTACTACACTAGAGGCTTTGCTATACCCAAAGTAATTCGTTAGACGCTAATTTAGTAGTCTCTACAACTCAGTTATGTCCAGAACCTTCACAGTTGGCACTTCGTAACGCAGAAGTACCCCAATACGTGTTTAGAACGCATGAAACCATCATGAGATTTATTTGTGAAACAGGCTGTTTCCCAATTTGTGTAACAGGCTGCGCACAAATTACTCTGAATCAAAAATGCCCCTTTCCGAGTTTGTGCAACAAAATCGTGCAAAATTTAATCTGAAAATTACCCAGTTTTTCCTAATGGTTGTAGTATCTATTGACGCGTAACAATAGTGGAACTAATTCAATGAGAGCACCATTTCAGGTACTTATATTCCCATACAAATTTGAAATGGCAGCCCCCATATTCCTGATTGCTTGCCGAACAGACAATGGTGAATGGCAGGTAATTTCTGGTGGTGGAGATCATGAGTCTTTGCTTGAAGCTGCAAAAAGAGAATTATATGAATAAACCTCGTTAACAGGTATTGATTGGGTTCAACTAGATTCTATGTGTATGTTACCGCGAGCGTTTTATTCTGGTCATGAAAAATGGAGCCTTCCCCCTTATGTGATACCTTACCACTGATGAAGCCTACTTCGGTAGGCAGTGATATGCTGCATAAGCCGGAGCAACCACTTAAGGAATTAACTTATGTGTCCAACCGTTAGGGTACACTTCTGCCCCTACCGTCTGGTTAGTTCTGAAGTCACTAAGGAAGCATTCAATGAGCGCAAAACTGAAATAATAGTCTTGGAGGTTATTACCCGATCTCCTTCATGTTAATATGCAATATCCTCACTCTATTTCTGAAGTTGCAACGAAACCAGCCTATAGCTAATTAAAGAGCCACATGATTACGTTCTCCTCCATCAATATGTATTACTTCTCCATTTACATAACTTGATAACGGTGAAGAGATAAACACAACAAGACGTGCTATTTCTTCAGGCGATGCCAACCGTTTCATAGGGTGGTGATCTATCTTGTTCTGAAACAAGCTAGGATGATCAATTCTATAACTATCCCATCCTCCACCAGGAAACAGAGTTGAACTAGGGGAAATTGTGTTAAAACGAATCTTCTGAGCAAACTTAACTGACATGGATTTAATGTGATGAATTAGCGCTGCTTTTACACAACTATAAGCATCAGCCCTATGGTCAGCAACTCCTGCTGAAGTGGAGCCTATATATGTTACCGCGGAGTCCGAACTACTCATTTTATCAGTCACTTTATCAATGTTATAGACCGTTGACCTTAAATCTGTGTCTATTGTTTCAGACCAATCACCACTTAATGCACTAACATTTGGAATAAAAATATCTATATCTCCAATAGAATCAATCCACTTAGAAAAAGAGTCATTAGACCTAATATCGACTATACTGGGAAAAACCAATAGATTGGGTGGTAACTCATTCATAAAAGAATCGATGGATGACTGACTCCGAGCACAAAAATGAACTTGGCAGCCTTCCTCTGCGAAACATTTTACAATACTGGCTCCAATGCCTTTAGAGCCTCCAGTAACGACTACCGTTCTACCTTCTAATCTTAAATCCATATAGGCCTCCGTTTATTATCAGCCACTTTGATAGGTTAGCGACGCACAGGCGCCATCACGTTGTTTTTTTAATGCATTAATGGTACTGACCACAATAATATGGGTTCCAATCACCGTCAACATATATACTGGAATAGTAAACTTGGCCAATAGGATAGAGGTTTTGCAATATTTTAAGTAATCCATCGAATGCTATTTTAAGAAAATCTGTAACTCAGAAATGTCCAAAAGCTTCTCAGATTGAATTTTTACCCGTGGCACTTCGTAACTCAGAAGTGCCCCATTGTGAGCCAGAGAGGGATTGAACTCAGTTTCAAACCCTGCAACTTGCCTTACTTTTCCTCATGCCTAGAGATCCAACAATGTAGCTAAATTTTATAATCCACAACAGACTGAACTTCAATCACAGTTACGCACGAATATGTTGTTCAACTATTTCTAGGCTATTGAATAGTAGAGAACTAAAGGGAAGTTTTTGATTGATAACGTGCCTTGAATCGGAAGCAATGTGTGCTGGCACGTTATTAAAAGGTTATATTTTTTATCTCTGGTATGATTTGCAATCTTCACTTTTTAGTATAAATTGCACTTTAATAATTTATAATTATATGAAATTAAAATGAATCAAGAAGCCTCAATTGCTGGACAAGCGGTTTACTCGAAGAAAGTACTATCAATATACGATTTCTGGGTTTTAGGAGTATCAAATAACTATTTTTGGAAATGCCCAACTAGACTTATTAGTGAGCAATTTTCAATGTTAGTTTCATCTAATCACTTAGATGTTGGCGTTGGCTCAGGTTATTACCTTAAGAATTACCTACCACAAACAACAAAACGTATCGCTTTGCTAGATTTGAATGAAAATAGTCTTGATACAACCTCAAAAGCAATTAGTCATTTTCAACCTGAAGTTTACTGTGGGGATGTACTTGAGCCTCTTGAATTAAGTATCGAAAAATTTGACTCAATTAGTGTTAATTATTTGCTTCATTGTTTGCCTGGAAATTTAATTGGTAAAGGCATTATGTTTAAGCATTTAAAAAACCATATGAACGAAGGTGGGATTTTGTTTGGTAGTACAATTTTAGGTAAGGGTACGAAACTGAACTTTTTCGCTAAAAAATTGATGGGTGTTTACAATAAGAAAGGCATATTTAGTAATAACAACGATGATTTAGACTCATTGGTGACATCGTTAAATGAACACTTTACTGATGTAAAAGTGGAAGTTATAGGGTGTGTTGCATTGTTCTCAGGTAAAAAAATATAACAAATGATCTGCTCCAGTGATACTGGACACTCACGTAAGCGACTTTTTCCATACTTTTAATAATTCATGCTTTGCTATATTAGCAAAAGACGCAACTCGGAATTGCCCAACTACGAGTTAGCCTTTGTGGCTCATTCATCCAATATCAACCGTTTTAATCAGTACAGATGTGGTGTTGTAGGGCGGGAACGATAACGACCTAACCACGCTCCAAGCGTCGTTAAGTCGTTATTGGTTGAGGTCAGGGGTTAATTGAGCGCTTCAATCAGAGTGATTTCGCGTTTGATTTGCTTACTCTCTTGCTCAGTCGCCTGCGTCAGTTTCTTTTCGCGTGTGGTGGTGGCTGATTGTTTCGCTTCGTCAGATTTGAACATCAGTTCTTTTACGTTGATAGAAGCGATGTTTGTGTAGCGGCCATCGTCACTGGTGGGGATTGATATGGTTTCATCATTAATTAATGACTTTACGATCTCTCGCTGTTCATTGTAGCGGCTCTCTAAACCAGAAAGAGCCCATCGCTGCTGAGTTTTACCTTCATACTGACCGTTCTTTTCTTCTTTAAGATACTTGATTGTCATATTACGGATTGTGCCTGCTTCTTCTCCATACTCTGCTTCCGTATCAAAGAGTACAGGGAATGATTCACCTTCTAGCACGCCGCCTTTCTTGGTTAGATGACCCATTCGATAGCTATTCATACCAATACGGATCTCTGTTTGATCAGTAACCGGTGTGCCATCTGCAAACGCGAGGTTGGTGATGCGTGTACCTGCAGGTTGAGTGAGGTCGATGGTATAAGTCACGCCCGCGAAGAAGTCATTGGTCGAGTATTTTGAAGCTCTGCGCTCGGGATTAAAACTGTAGGTTACATCGCCAGGTTGCACTGAGTTGAAGTAGCCCGCAGACCATTCCATGTAGGTTCTTAACTCTTTTCCTGTCATCTGGTAGACAGTGATTTCGCCACCTGCGTATTGGTAGTTGTACGCGATGTCTTTGGCTTTGATTGGGCCAACATCGAGCTCTGCATTGTCGTTGTCTATTTGAAGTGCGATGACATTGGCTTTAGGTGCATAGAAGAAGCTCGCTTCTTGGAATAGCGCACTGATGCCTGTGTCTTGAACGTGGACTTGAGGGATACCGCGGATTTCGTTTTCTGGGACTAAATCAACGCCGGTAAGCTGAGCGACAGGTCTGTTCGCCATTTCTCGGAGTTGTTTGTGATAAGGCTGGTATAGCTCGTCCATATTCTGATCAGAATCTATACCTTTAATTTTATAGGTGAAGCTGTCTTTGTTGACGAGAGTGAATGTGCCATCGCGCTCTTCAAATTGAAGATCAATACGAGATAGGGCGCGGCCATATTTGTCGGGTTCAGTAATAATAACGCCATTCACAACGGCTTTATCGATGCGAGTGTGCATGTGGCCAGCGACGATGGCATCGAGCTCTGGGTTTGCGTTGGCAATGTCGGTGACACCGGTGTCAGCAATGTCATTCTCGTTCTCAATCCCCATATGGGCAACCAATACGATGGCATCCACTTTATCATCAATTTCTTTGACGATTTTCTTCACTTCTAAGGTTGGATTAGTGAAAGTGACGCCTTCTAAACGGTTGGTACCTTGCGCAAAGACCTCCGTCATTGGGGTATCCATTCCGATCACGCCGATCTTAATGCCACCGCGTTCTAGAATGGTGTAACCCGGTAAGAATGGATTTCCGTTTTTGTTCTTGATGTTGCCGCCGAGAGACTGCCCTTTAAATTGGGTAACGGCTCTGTTGAGCGTTTTAAGGCCAAAGTCGAATTCGTGGTTACCTAAAACCCATACATCGTATTTCATGTGATTAAAGCCAAGCATCATTGGATCAACAGGCTCGTCTTTGAAGGTTTCTACGAAGTTGCCTTGGATGGTGTCGCCAGCATCGACAAGGATAATGTTAGATTGCTCTTTGCGGATCTCACCAACCTTGGTCGCGATTTGGCTCAAGCTACCACGAGTGTTGAGTTTATCTGCCGCGTAATCCCACGCCATAAAATGACCGTGGATATCTGAAGTACCCAGTATCGTGACACCGTGTATGTCGCCATCATCGGCAAAGGTGGGAAAGGCTAGAGAGAGTAGGATGGCGCTTGATAGTATGTGTCTTTTCATAAGTATGTTCACATCGTGGTTTTAAGTATGACGCTACCATATAGAATCGAGATTACCTTATGGGTGATCAGTGTCATATTTATAGTGATATAACTTACTGATGTTTCAAATAAATGTGATTCATGACCATCTCGTAACCACTTAAATTATGGAGAAACGCATTACAACTCTTTACTGCGTTCTCAATACTCAATTCCTTGAATCAAACTTTCTCAGTGAATCAATTTCCGTAAGCACTTCTGTCTTTGTTTAAGGTGATTGGGTTATCCCGCCATTTCCAATGCTTCTTAGCGCGGTCTTAATATTTCTATTATTAACTATGCCTTTAATTTATTGTTATGTTATAACGTAACAATAATGTTGTTTTTGGATGTTCGGTGGGAATTTGAATAAACCTGTATTGTCTGTGCGCGGGCTCTGCGCTGATGGCTTGGCTAACTGGAGAGCCGTCTCCGACGTGACATTTGATGTGAACGATGGTGAATGCGTTGCCATCATTGGCCCCAATGGAAGTGGAAAGTCCAGTTTGCTGAAAGGCATTACAGGCGAATATAAAACCGTCGCGGGTGAGTTGATGTTGTTTGGTATTGCGCTTGGAAGCCTTGAGCGGCAGCAGATAGCCAAACAAGTCGCGGTGGTTACTCAACATGAGCATGTTGATCCTCGTTTGAGTGTTGCTGAATATGTTGGCTTAGGCCGAACTCCTCATACATTTTGTTGTAGTGCAAAAGAGCACAAACGAGCGGTTCAGCAGGCGATGGAAGATGTTGGGCTCATTCACAAAAGCCAGCGGTGCTTTGGTGAGCTATCCGGTGGTGAACAGCAACGTGCAAGTATTGCTCGCGCCTTTGCACAAGAGCCGAGGCTTTTACTCTTAGATGAACCTACAAACCACCTTGATCCTCTCGCTCGCCTCGAACTTCTGAGCCTAATTAAACAACGCGGCATTGCGTCTGTTGTGGTGCTGCATGATTTACCTTTGGTAGCGCCATTCGCCGACAAAGTCCTGTTGATGTCAGGCCAAAAAATGGTGGCGTTCTCAGCCCCAGATACCGTGATGCAAGACCGATACATGATCCCTGTTTTTGGATTGCGCGTTCTCACGTTCAATCATCCTAATCTATGCAGCACCATCCATCATTTTGAAGCTGCATCAACTTACTCAACTCACTTAACTCTCGCTAATCACTCTTTAATAGGAGCAGCCCAATGAAGTGGCCTGTAATTTCCAGTCTTTTGTTTCTTTTACCTTTCTCTTTTGCGCATGCGACAAGCACTCAATACCCAGTGACGGTTGATAACTGTGGGAGCCCACTGACCATTGAAAAGCGGCCCTCGCGTGTGGTTGTACACGACATCAATATGACCGAGATGGCGTTTGCTCTTGGTCTTCAAAAGGAGATGGTGGGCGTTACGGGCATTACTGGGTGGTACAAGATGTCGAGTTCGTTTGAAGAACGTTTAGGAGATATTCCTGAGCTTGCACCGAAGTATCCTTCATTAGAAACATTGATTGCTGCTGATGCTGACTTCTTTTTCGCTGGCTGGAATTACGGAATGAAAGTGGGCGGTGAAGTGACGCCTCAAACACTGAAGCCATATGGGATTGATACCTTAGTGCTCTCTGAGAGTTGCATTCATACCCAAGACCAAAAAGAAGGTGCGACAATGGATCTGCTTTATGGCGATATGAAAAAGTTAGGCGTTATTTTTGACAAGCAACTAGAGGCCGAGGCTTTGGTGAAAAGCTGGAAAGAGAGAGTTGAAAAAGTAGCAGAAAAGCAGAAAGCATCAGGTAAGCCGAGCCCAAAAGTGTTCTTGTTTGATTCGGGGGAAGACAAGCCTTTCACCGCAGGTAAGTACGGAATGCCAAACGCAATGATTGAAGCTGCTGGTGGTCAAAATATCACAGGCAATATGGAAGCTAGTTGGGCTCGAACCTCTTGGGAGAATGTCGCTCGTGAAAACCCAGATGTGATTATTCTTCTGGATTACCAATCGGCGAGTGGTGCCGATTCGTTGCAACGTTTCTTAGAAGCCCATCCGTTGATGAAATACACCAATGCGGTCACTTCTGGTCGTTATGTCAAACTGCGTTATGAACAACTCACCCCTGGGCCTGCCAATATCGATGCTATTGAGAAACTTGCAGAGGCGTTCGTTTCTGAGTGATCGGGAAAGTTGTTAGATGAAAGCTTGTTATTGATAAGAGTAGTAGTCCTTTGATTTTATTTGATAAATATCGAGCAGCATGGCTAACAGGTATCACTGCCATGCTGCTCGCCTTCATGATGAGTTTACAATTTGGCTCGGTCCCTTTGTCTTTTAAGGAAGTGATTGTAGGGCTGAGTTCTTTCACTGATCCAACGCCGGATATGACCAGTCGAATACTGATCGATCTAAGGTTACCTAGAGCATTGTTAGCCGTTATCGCGGGTGCAGGGCTGGCGATGGTTGGGGCGTTGCTTCAAACCTCGACACGAAATGATCTGGCGGATCCGTTTCTGTTTGGCTTGTCATCTGGCGCGTCTGCTGGTGCGGTGTTGGTGATCACCAAAGTGGGAGATGCTCTGGGTGTTTGGTCACTGCCACTGGCTGCATTCTCGGGTGGTATTGTTTCGGCGACCGCCGTTCTGATTCTGTTTTCGATGCAGAAGAAAAAGGGTAATGACAACTTGATCTTGTGTGGTTTGGCGATCTCATTTTTATTCGGAGCCATCACGAGTTTTTTGATTTATTCAGGCGACCAGAGAGCGGCGAGTTCGATTTTGTTCTGGACGATGGGAGGCTTAGGGCTCGCACGTTGGGATAATTTGATTTTTGCCTTGGCGGGCGTGTTATGTCTGATTGCGTTAATTTTCAAGCGTTATCGCGAGCTCGATACTTTGTTAGTGAGTGAACAGACGACAAGCTCACTGGGGATCAACGTACACCGCCTACAAAGCGAGATTTTTCTTTGTTGTGCGTTTTGCACTGCGTCGATTGTATCGATGACCGGAGTGGTCGGTTTTATTGGCTTGATGGTACCCCACTTAGTTCGACCATTTTCAGGTGTCACTCACAAGCGAGCTCTGCCTTTGGTTGCCTTATGGGGCGCGGTGCTTTTACTGTTTGGGGATGTGATTAGCCGAACCATATTAGCGCCACAAGAACTGCCTGTAGGTATTGTGACCGCAGCGCTTGGCGGGCTATTCGTTTTGTATCTTGTTTGGCGTAAATAGTGTGTGCTCAATTCCACCAAACTATACAGGCAGTAAGATGATCTTGCCGTTCAAGCGTGTGGTTTTCGATTCAATGAGATCAATCGCGGTTTGCACTTCATCGAATGGCAGGTAGCGGTCAACGTCGAGCTGAATGTCGTTTGTGATGAAGTGATCTAGCATGGTCGTGAATTTATCCCGGCGAACACCTTTACCTTCCACTTCCTCCCAATAACGTAAGAAGAAGGTGCTGAAATCTATATCTTGGCTTTTCGCGTGCTCAAAAAAACGTGGCTCGTAAAAACCCAGAGACAGCGTCCCATAGTTGATAAAACGCCCTTTGTTACTCAGGGTATGAATAAGATCAGTTCCGGGTGAGCCACCAATCGCATCAAAGGCAACGGTCGGGTATTGTTTCGGTTGTGATGTAACGACAATGATTTTGAAGCCGAGTGATTCTGATAATTGAGAGAATATCTTACCGATGGCTGTTCTGCCCGCGTTGATGATCAATACATCTTCTTGGGTCAGCTTAGCTACTTCTGTCGTCAACACCCATGCAGTGAGCGCATTAATGTACAACTGACAGGCGTAGCCATTTTCTAGGTGCTGAGGAATTTGGAACAAGTCATCTGGTGATACATCGACATAGTTCTGCCATGTTCCACTGGTTGCTACGAGCACTCGCTGATTCGTTGCAAACTCAGCATGGCTGGACTCTACAACCCTTCCTACTGCTTCAAATCCAGGCACTCTCGGCGGCTGGTGGCTGTGTTTGTACTGCCCAACACCATAAATCGACAACAGATCACTAGGGTTGATGTTAGTCGCTTCAATTTGTACGCGAACTTTATCTTTGTCTAGTGCCCCTAAAGCGACATGTTCTAACTTGAGAGATTCTTTTGGCTGACCGAAACGAAACTGGCTAATTCGGGTATTTTGCTTAGTGTCAGTCATGGTTCGGGCACCTTTATGGGTTATGAGTGTTGCATCGATTTTAATTGTAGCGTGTTCATAAACAATCTTGGGTCGCTAATATTGCTCAACATCGATGTTGTTGGCAATCGATTGTTCAAACTGAAATTAGTTAACCAAAAGTTGACCAACACCTATTTACAATGATTCCTAGTTTAATAACTAGGGCGTGTTGATCTTTCGTGAGTGTTTTTTGAACAGCATGGTAAAGAGT
>NZ_JBFSPI010000115.1:0-13919 GCF_041464685.1 Vibrio sp. 10N.237.312.B06 | reverse complement strand
ACCGATGTATTGTTGAACGCGAAATGTACAGCAAAGATCAACACGCCCTAGTCATAGAAAAGAAGATGAATATCAATTTCAAACCCTGATAATAACAATCATTGAGTACACGATACTTCAACAAAACTACGCCCTCACCCTCATGGACGAGCCACCAGCACATCCCAAGAATGACAGAGATCGTTCAACTAACTGCCATTACACTCTTAAAAATAGAAAGTCTGACCAACTACACAGTCTCACTTTGGTAAGATCAGTAAGTACTACGTAGCGTTCAAAGCGTCTATTATGAAGAGCATAGTAGCGCTGTGAATTAATCGAAAAACACTTCGCTGAGTATCTCCCACACCAACCGACTAAAAATCTTAACCATTAATCTTTTCAATAACTTCTTGTACATCTTCAACTCCAAAACACAAACTAAATCTCCGAGCTCTATTTTCAGTGTTTGTACCCAAAATGGCAGACGTCATTTTCTACAGGATAGTGGTCAATACGCGCACTATGATTCACAATAGATACATAATTACGAACAAAAAGACGTAAGAAAATGGCTAGAAAGACAATTCAAATCACACCAGTGCAAGTCAAAGCATTAAGACAAAAAGTAGGGATAACTCAGAAGCAAGCAGCAGCAAGTGTTCATCTATCATTGCGACAATGGCAGAAATTCGAAGAGTCAGAATCATCATCAACCTATATTAGAATTCCAGATGCCACTTTAGAATTGTTCTGTCTAAAAACAGGCTTGTCGTTTCCACCAACCTTTGGGAATACCTATCGACTAGGAAAAACCATCAGTTTTGCAGGTGGGCCTGGTGGGATTGGGCGTTCAACATTAACTAGAGATATGGCACTACTACTTACGCAAAAAGGCTATGAAGTATTAATAGTTACCGACCGAACAGGACAACTTGTACTTGCAGAGAAGCGGTTCATCGCTACCAATACAGCCTTCCCAAAGATCTTAGCTATTGAAGATATTGATTGGGACAACAGACCTTACGCAGATGTGTCTATAGGTCAAATAAAGAAGAATTACGATTTTATCTTCTTCGACCTAGAGAAAAATCAAGAGCACTTAAACATATGCAAGTACGAGATAGATCTGATCATAACTCCAACTAGCCCAACACATCATTTTAATACATCGCTTCGAAACATGATTCGTTTCTTAAACAAGTTAGAAGGGAATCAAAAAACGTTGGTTGCTTGTTTACTCGTTGGCATATCTCAAGACTTCAACTTTGACTTCTATTACTACAGCCTCGACCAATGGTTATCGAAAGCCGATTTGGATTTATCGTTCAAAGGATTAAGAAAGGATCGTGAACATCAAGAGGAATGCTTAAAAGACATTAACGATCTGACCAAATTTGGTGTCTATGTTTTTGAAGCTTATTCAAGCGATATCTACAAACATTACGAAGCTCTGCATGCAGAGGAAAGTGGTTTTTGGTCAACTGGTTACCACTTTATCGACAAACCAAATACTCTTTCAGCGCATCAAATGAGGGCGATAAAAAACGAACTACTTAAGATTTTCAATATCAGTTCATAAATGTAATATCTAATATTATTAATCAAAAACATAAGCTTATAGCTAAATTTCAGACTAAGTCTTTAGCAATGTATATTGCTGTCTTTATTACAACGGTATCACCAGTCTAATCAAAACGGCTAAAACATCGAAATATCACCAAATAATGACAGCAATCGTTCCACTCACTGCTACCACCAGTTCTGAAATAGAAAGCCAGACCCCTTTCTGAATCTGGCTCTGTAAGTGTTACGCGATACTACGCTGCTAGTTTTTCAGTATGTTCTCGGCTGTACTCTTCTAGCATGGAAACTGCTTCTTCAACCTCGATAGGATGGAAAATCAATGCCATATCGACCATTGGGTATTTACGCACTAACCATGATAGGAGTGGCAACATACGTGGCGTTACAGGCAGTTTAGATTCCAGTAGCTTACGTCCCTTCGAGTTCGCTAAATCTTGTTTAGTGATACCTTCAATACCGTCAGACCATCTTATCGTAATGACCTCGTGGAGCGCGTTTCGGAGCCTCTGGTAGACCCCATTTCCCTTGAGTGATAGCTCGTAACATCTGTACCTTGAAAATGCCCTCTGAACCATCTTCTAGGTATTTAACACCAGTTCCCTTGAAATAACTACGAACCTTATAGAAGTCCATCCAATTGTCCCAATCTTCCATCGTTTTTAGGCAGTTGTTTACACGCCACTCATCGAAGTAAGTACGAGCATCTAAACCCTCATCAACGGTATTCCATGGAACCGTATCGAATGATAAATGATCTATCATTTCACCGCTTTTAGGGTGACGAACTTCCACCATACGAGGATTGACAGGACGACGCTTGAAGTCATATTCGAGGTTAAGTGTCTGTTCAGTGTGGATAGAAATAAGGTCGAGTTCTTTTAGCCATTGGTCACGTGCTGATGCTAAGTGTTTACACGCAACTTTCTGACCGGGATAACGATCTAAGAACAGCTCAACCATCCATTCATTTTCATCAACACCTTTCGGTGCTTTTATCCCTGCTTTAGCACATACCGGTTTTGTATCACCCAATTCAGCTGTCAATTGTCCACGAGTCTTCATAGAGATAATCTGTTTAGCATGGTGCTTTAGTTGCATCATGTCTTCGCCACTGACTTCGGTACAGATTTGCTGGAAGCGTTGTGCTAATGGACCGTCTAAGCATTGCTCTAATTGCTCTTCTGTAGCATTGCAAAGCCAGCCGTCGGTAGTCGCTGAAATTATCTTGATGTCATCGCCGTAACGCTCATTGAGCTTACGTATAACTTCTAACATGGTTGCGCGAACAAAACCCGTGGCATGAGAAGCTGCGTGTGCATTAGTCACTGGTGAATACGGAATTTTACTACTCAAACCTGAGGCTAAATCGAAACCCGATTTATCACGCAAGCCTTGTCCAACCTTACCGTAAAGAGTGTTACCAATGAGTTTCCAAAGCTTCTCGTACAGCTCATTACCCTCTTCTTTATACTTGGTTCGTTGCTTGCGTATGGTCTTGGTGAATTCTTTAAACTTAGATGTAGAGCCTTTTTTCCACGGAATCACCTGACCATGGAGTATCTCGATCTCTACCCCAGCATCATGAGCTAATTGTAGTTCCGGCGCTGTTACGTACGTTTCACCTTCAAGTGGATAGTAAATCCCTCGAAGTGAAGTGCGGCAAGGCAAAAGTCCAAAATTTTCCTTGTCATCATGCTTGAAGCGAACATAAGCAAAGCCCATCTTATGACCGAGATAATCTTCGATATCCTTAGACTCAAACGAATTCAAATAGTCTGCTTCGAGAATATCGACTAGAGCCGTGGTGTAAGCTCCGGAAAGGTCGAAATCGTTGTAATCACCGACCTTCGTGGGACCAAAGTACGCGCCAAAATTAGCGCCACCATAAAATGCGGACACAGCTAGTGCATCGGTATATTCACGGCTCACAGTCTTTGTCAGTTCGACGGAATTGCGGATAGAATTACTTTTAGCATGGTAGTACTGATTCTTGCGCTTCTCATATCCTAAGAACTGATGCATCTCAGCAGCACCACCACATGAATCTCGGAACAACGACACCCCCAAGTTACCTAATGTCGAAGGTAGGCTATTCAGCTCCAGACCAATATCTTCACGAAGATCAACCAACGCGAATTTCTGCATCCGTAAACCATATTCCAAAGCAAGACAAGAGTCGCGAATCGCGTACCGATTAAACAAACTAGTATCCTTACAATACAGGTCATCCATTCGCTCTATCATGTTGCCCGGTAGCGTCATCTTAGGAAAACCAACCAACTCACCGATCTCATCAAGCGACGCCTTGCTACTCAGCAACATGGTATCTACGAAGCGAACTTTGGTTTCGAAAGCGTTATTTGATGAAGAGTAGAACTTGGTGTTTTCTATTTTGTACTTACTGCGACCGATTGAGTCCAGATCGATACCGTAAGCACCACGACCTGAAGTTACAGTACCTTGAACCGTTGTCAGTGCGTTCTTATGGTTCTTGTTATTTTTACCAATGTTCCAAAACTCCTCGAAAGAAGCAATATCAGCACGAAGGAAATGAGCGTAGATAAAGGTATGCTCAGGCCATTCATCGATGAAACCACGTGCTTTAGCTTTTATCAGTAATTCTTGGGTAAATTTGTCAAAGCCGATCTTGTAACCTTTCTTGGTAAGCTGCTTACGCTTATCCATTTCATCTTCTTTCGACAGACCTTGATCACGACACTGCTTAATCAGTTTCGCCATGTCGGTATGTTTCACGCCGCTAAACGACTTATCACCAATGCGAACACTGTAGGAGTAGCAAAGAATATCGTTCTTACCCGTCTCATGGTTAAAGACCCACTCAGAGTCTATCGATATATGGATAGCTTTACCCTTACCACGCATTGCCGCCCATGGAGCAGATTTAATCCCCTCTAAGTATCGATTAATACGTTTATCTATTTCCTTTTTAGCTTCCTCACGTCCTCGCAGCTCAGCTTCGAACTTGCTAACTTGATCATCCAAAAGCAATGATTTGGTATCGAAGAACGTGGACTGCAGGAAGTCTTCTAATTCGTGCTCAGTTTCGCGCATCAATTGATATGTTGTTTTTGGGGCTGTTTCTAACGTTTTCATCTTTATTTATCCATTCGTTAAAATAAAAAAGACGAAGTACATCCATGACCGGACACACTTCGTCGGTTATCGGATATAGAAAGATTGGTAATAAAGAGGTGCTCGGAGATGAGACTAGTTTAGAAAAGGCTGGTATAGAATGGTGCGCACGAAGGCAGTGGTTTGCTAGACCGTATTACAGCGATATTATTCTTACTTAAACTTCGCTGTGCGAGCCCATGACTTAACAAACTTGATTAGTTGCAAATAGCCAATGCTATCGACACCTTTCTTTTCAACGTTGTTATTCATACAGGTACGCACATACTTCATTAAATAAGCAGATTGCTGCATTGTTCCATGTTCATCTTCGCAACTCTCGATACAGTGAGCGAGTAGTCCTCCCATTGTTCTGCGGTTACCCTGCGGACAATCTTGACCACATTTTTTGATCATTTCGATTAAGTCTTTCAGTTTCAGAGTGTTCATATCATTTACCTTCGTACGATTAGTGAGTGAATAGGATTTTAGTTAGATCAGGTTGTACAAACTTACCAGCTTCATAAGAAACCAGCGCATCATGTAACGCGTCAGCGACCTTCTCACGGGCTTCTAATTGGGAGATAGGCAGGAAGCTCAATATCGCATCACCCTCACCACGAATCAGAATGCCGTTATGATCTCGACCATTACAAGTCTCGACCGCCTCGATAGTAGAACAACGAACGTGATTACCTTTGCCTAGGTTGATAAAGCTATCTGAGTTGATCACCTCATCAGTACAAGCATCAGCATCGGCAACAGTTCTACCCTCTTTATCTGAAAGCTTTGCGTAGGAAACTTGTCGTCCTTTACCTTCGAGAAAAATAATTAAGTCTTCTAATCGAATAATTGAGGCAATTAATTTCATAGCTAGTGTGTTGCCATCTAGTGTCTGGATGAAACCTTTTTTCTGTGTCTTACGAGCCATTTTGTAGTCCTCTCGGGTGTTTAAAGAACGTTTAGCATACCCTTCAAAAACATATAATCAACACCGCAAAAAGATATAACCACTTGATTTAAAACAACTAAAAACATCAACAATGACTAAAAAAACCAAGAAAGTGAATAAGCAAATTTTAATCACGACGGTTTGCGCCCTCTTCTTGGCGTAAAACTTCTTCGAACAAAAAACATACGAAGTCTTTCTGAATGAATAATCAAGATGCCACTCGTTAAAATAATTTTTTTCTTTCTTGTTTGATCGAACAAATGTTGATCAATAAATCTCTTCTTATAGACTGGATATGTCTGAACAAAGTAAAGCTGTACTACTTAGAAGCAACAAAACCCAACCCTACTACACTAAATTTCAAACATTGTTTTTAGTGCAATGGGACAGTGCTGAATTTAGAACAGAATGAGCACAGCAATGACAAAGTGAATCATCGTGACTAGATAAAGAAACGAACATCAGCAACACTTCTACATTGCTAACACTGGTTGTGAAATTTATCTTTAATATCTTCGTAACTCGACATATCGAAGCCGTCGTCAATACGAACTCTGAATCATCAACGTAAGAAAAAAAGAAGCAGAGATACCCCCTACTCCTTCAATCACTAGAGAACGTCTAGCTCATCCAGAACACCACCGATTAAGGCTCCACTGACAAACCCGATTGCACCACCAAGCACAACACCTTGAGGGCCAAACCTAGCTCCAAGTGCAGTCCCGTACTGTGCGCCTTTCAATCCAGTTGAAACGCTAGGCTTAAACCATCGTTGTTGAGGCATGACTCGATCATATGCTTTCATCATGATTCTCCTTTCCTATAGATATGAAAAAGGGGCGTACTCAATTAAGAATACGCCCCTTAGATTTTTACCAATGCAGCTTTAGTGAGAGTGACCACACACCTGACAGCTACCATCATCATATGCACGCTCACCACATGCAGGACAGGTTGTAACGAGTGTTGTAATTGATTTAATCGCCATGTTAAGGCTCCTTGTTGTTGGTTGATTGGGTGTTGCGGAGCTCATTGATACCTCAGCCTAGAGAGTTCCAATTTCGAAACTGAGATATCGTGAGCCAAGCTCCGCAACAAAATTTATTGTGCTTTACCTTTCGGGGTGTCTGAGGTGCATTGAGTTACATCAGTGACATGACCATTCATTGTTCCGCAGACATCCGCTTTCCATTGCACGATGACACCGTAAGATGATGTGTTCTGAATACCTGCTTTACCATTCCATTGTGGCTCTAGTAGCTCTTTCATTTTAGAGATATCGCCCGGATTACCGCCGAACGTGCCACCTGCAAATACTGAAGATGCGAAAAGCGAAGTTAGACCTAGCAGGACAATTGATTTTTTCATTGTTGTTTTTCCTTAAAGACGTAATGACGCCACCGATAAAGACGGCGTTAACGTGATTGATGATTAGTTTAAAGAGGGTTAGGGACAGGGTGTGTCGCTCAGATGTAGAAATATTGAAATGATTGATGAATGCCTTGTAAGACATACCTTGAGATAACTAATGAAAGCTATAGCAATATCAGTAACCTTATGAAAATTAGCTAGAAATAATCAGGTTCTTTCTCAGCGCGACACCACCTGGCGAGCGACCTATCTACAATGCGTAGAATGAAAGAGCATGACAAACTAGCGAAACGACTTGGCATCATCCTGACCCGTTTAAATACAGGTGAGAAGTTGCACCTGGACGATTTAAGTCGTGAATTTGGGGTGACAAGAAGGACGTTAAATCGTGACTTCAATGAACGGTTAAATTACCTACCTATACAACGTGACGGTGCTTGTTACTCGTTAGACCCTAAGTTCTTAGGCAGGCAGACCAATAATGAGCTATCTCTCCTGCTGTTAAACATGGGATTCGATACTTTGTTTTCGGGTAAGCACTATCTAAGCAATGGTGTATTGAACAACAAAACCGCACCGCCCTTTCTCTTCAAGAACCCACAAGTCGAGGACATTAGTGAATGTGCTTCGGTGTTCGAGAAACTTATCGAATCGATACAACGGCGAAACGTGATTAGCTTTAGCCATGAAGGGAAAACCTACGATGAGTTCCACAGCTACAAACTGTTGAATGAACGCGGATTGTGGTTCATTGTCGGGACACACAGAAACCGCCTAGAGTCTCTCAGAGTGGCTAAGATTCGTGAGTTAGTGCGTTACGAGGATAAATACTCTCCTGACCCTAGCGTTGAGCAGAAGCTAACTGGTTGTGGATATGAAGATGAACGACTCAATCCCGTTGAAGTTCTTATACAGATGAGTGCTAAAGGCGTGGGAGCTTTCTTAAATGAAGGTAATGCCGATGACTTCAGGGTGTTAAAAGAACTAGATTCAGGGGGTGTGTTCATTAGTCACCAAACCAAGAACATTCCAGAGTTACTACGCCAACTTAAAACGTGGCTACCTCATGCAGAGGTGCTCTCACCTGATTGGATACGTTACTTGTTGAAGCAAGAGCTCCAAGCGTATCTGGACTCAACCAAGTAAAAGACACTGAGCGAATTGAAGTACGTTGTTGGGTTTGTTGATGGTTCGTTGAGATGAAATGCGACCACCAATACATAATGTTGTTTCTGTTCTCTGTTGTAGTCGCTCCATGTCATAAAGAAACAACTATGCACCGGTTTTTAAGCTTTCTATGTTAGGTATGGGTACTGGGGTGTTTTACCAAGCTTCGAACCGATACCAGTTAAGGGAAGACTCAAAACGATGCTGTTTTTCGCCAAACGTAACTAAACAGAATAATAACCTGCCACCGGGCTGGGTACTATTAATGACATATTTATCAGTAATTTTATAACTGAGGCTCCGATAAGATCTCACCAAATCATTATCCGCTAGATAACACTTTTCAAATTAGCACCACCAAATTCCCTCCCATTGCCACCGACGCAATGGGAGTTTCCATCAGTACATAAACGTTCCAACACGGTACAACGGATGTACAATCCTTGAGTTAGGTTTATCAATTAAGTGCTAAGACCCCATCACACATTCACCCACATGAACTGATGAACAGGACAAAACCACAGAGCATTTTTCCTTTACTCGCTCCGGTCAAGTTCCTGTTCATCACACCACTAATAAGCTCTATGCCTCTTCCGCCATTACCTTAATTTCATCAAAGCAGTCCATTGATAGGTACGACAGGAAATTACTCTCCCACATCGAATAGAACTCAGCGACACTGGATTCAGTAATGGGAACTTCACCCATGTAACGGATGTAAGCCACACCATGACCAAAATCAAAGTCGATTTCTTTCTCTAGCTCAGGCATCAATCCACAGTAACTAAAGTCAGTGATGTAGTCGAAAACCCATTGGTCGTTAAGCCTAGTGATACGAACCTCGACAGGGTGGTAGCCACCGTTCTCAGGACTGTAAGCACGCTCTCGAAAGTTGACGGTTACAGCTTGAGTTGAGGACGACACCTTTCCCGACTCGTTACAAATACGGTTTAAAGCATTTTGAAGGTCTATGCTAATCGGTAGCAAAAATCGCTCAACATCAAATTGAAGAGTTAAGTTCATAATAAATTCTCGTTGTAATAATTAAGTAAACCGCCTCAGGACGAGGCTAGGTATGAAAGGTTAATCAGGGTTAGAGGCTAATGATCGAAGCTCAGTCTTCACCACTTCATAGCGCTCAGACACCTGATGTAAGAACACATTATCGGGTACAGGATCGAGGATAGAGATAGTTCGCAGGATAGCCGCTAAGAACCCACACGAATTACTACTTCCACCTGTTATTATTGGCTTCAACGCTGTCGACTTGAGGGTTTTACCTACTTGATCATCGAGCAGTGTAAAGATAGCTTCAAGACGCACCCAGCTGTTCGAGAACAACCCTGACGACGAGTTTTTAGAAACACGTATATAGAATTCCTGATCAACTTCTTTATAGGCAATCTGGTACTCTAGAAAGCTCTCAGATTTAGGACTGAGCTTTGGACTCTGACCTTCTTTAACAATGGTGAACAAATCAACATCGTTATCCTTTTCAACCTTTTGGCTCATACAAATTTCTCCTTATTCAGCCAGTTCAATTAACGTTTTAATCGCTTGGGTAGCGTTACTCGTGGAACCCATAACAAAACTGCCACTCCCATCGTCAGCATGGACACAGCATGCAAAGACATAGGATTCAGTCTCATCTGGTAGCAAAATGACAAACTCAGGGTTTTCTATCGCATATGACAGAATGACCTCGGTATCTTCATTAACGTCAGCTAAGTCTTGGTCGGTATCACCTCGCTCAATCAAGATCAGGCAGGTGGAAACTTCCTCCCAAAATTTCTCAGCCTCATCACGATCACCAGACCAAGGAAGCAATAGCTGATACATCAATTGCTCTTTAATCGGTAAGGGCAACTCCAACTGTTCAGCATCAATAAGACTTTTCACAATTTTCATTCGATCTCTCCATCTAAATTCCAGATAAAAAAAGCCCCTGAATAGAACTCACTATTCAGGGGCTATCGTTAATAGAATATATAGGTCAAACTACTTTAAGTTCGGGTAACACTAGATTCTCACTGGATCTCTCGACCATATCAGACAAGGCATTCACTCCACGTTCTAATGCTGTCTTATCAAATTTCCTGTAATGTAAGGTACTCGACATATCAGCATGGTTTAAAACACGTTGAACCGACGTAACATCCATCCCAGAGTTCAGTAGATTACTCGCTACCGAATGCCTCGCAGTGTGGAAAACAACACCTTCAGGATCGATACCAGCGTGATCCAGTATCAACTTCAACGCTTTACGTGGTGGTGAGATATGTGTCCCTTCTCGACTACCGGGAAAGACATGCGGATTACCGGGCTGCTTCAACTTCCAAAGCTCAGAAAACAACTCCAACATTAGAGGTGATAAATAGACCAAATGCGGCTTCTTATTCTTGGTCATTTTGATGAATAGTGTCCTATCCTCAAACGAAACGTCACCCCACTGCCTCTCCAGCAATTCAGATATTCGACAACCTGTTAGCCACAACAGCGCAATCAGATTACCTTTCACCTTACAATAGTAGGTACGAGCAACCTTTATCAGTAGAGCTGTCTCGTTCACATCGAGAAAACGAGTCCGAGCATTATTAACAGGCATCAAAGAAACCTTAGTCGCATGGTTTGGGGTATCAAGAACCTTAGAAGACAGTGAACAAATCACCTTAATTAACGCGATAACATGATTATTCGTTCCAACAGAGTAAGGTTTACCCTTATAGGTTTCAGTCGTGAGGTGGGACTGAAGCTTCATGATGGCGTGTGCTGAGAGCCTATCCATGGGGATTTTGTAGATAGGCTTACATCGCAAGAACCGTGTTTCATCATCTTTCCATGACTTCTTACGGGTTTTAGCCCACGGTAAATAGGTCTCGTGGAAGAAAGTGTACACATCAGGCATCACAACGGCAGAGCGAGAATCCCGTTCAATCTTTGGATCAATACCCTCAGCGATTTGTACCTTGAGCTTACGCGCTTTAGCTCTTGCTTCTTCTACTGTTAAATCTGGCCACCTAGCAATGGTGATGCTTGATTTCTTCCGGCTCACAGGTGACAAATAACGTAAATGGAAGCGCCGATTCCCAGTACGTCCAACGAGCACCTTCAAACCAATTACACTGTTATCTCCTCCACCGTCAGACCACTCCAAATCGTTAGAGCGAGAATCCGCACTGGGACCAGACAAGGTTTTCATTATCGAATTGGTCAGGTTGATTGTTCTATTAAGCGTCATGACAAAATACTCCTATTTCTATCAGTCACTTAATTTTTATATATGTTTGAAGGGACACTTATACTCGAATGTGAGGGAGGTAGTATGTGGAAGCCGTTGAGGTGGATTGTTATGGTGGGACTCAGGGATAAATCTCAGAAGCAGTCTTTAGCAATAGTATATTGCCGTCATTCTCGTTTTGCTCAGCGTTGTAATCTCACTTCTAATCATCACCACAACATCAATAAACAAACATCGGCAACACTCCTACATTGCTATAACAAGGACTGAGATTTATCGTTGATGGTCAGTACAGACAAAGGTTACAGCATATACTAATGACGAAAATCATAACTCCATGGTCGTTTACGTACTATCTACAGGTTGGCTTTTATTGAAACAGCCTTTAACCTGATACAACTTAAACAACTAGAAAAAACATACCATGCTGATTTTCAACTGTACTAAAGCTGCTAGTGATTTCTTCACCATAACTCGACAAGGAGAAAAGATATCACCAATCAATCCTACTCCCTGTAAATTGATATCAGATGATATCTACCATCTAAAAGATAACGACGGCAATACGCCCAAAGAAATCAGCGAATGGTTAGTACATGTGATCAGAGTCCAGCGTAAACCTATTATCTTTGCTATAGAGAAGGATACTCGCTATGTAATGACCTTCGTAGACCTGAAGAAAGGTGAGCACCAACGATTTATCACTGACTTTATTGAACGTATAGCCAACTTAGTACAGTATTTTGGCGAAGATCTAATGATCATGAATGATGATACTTTTGACCCGATGTTGAAGAAATTCTTAAGGTTGAATAACGAGTACCGCTTCTTTACTCGTTCGGACAGAAGTTTACAGTCACATCTCAACGAAATAACTTGGTTCTTTAAGGATACAGCTGAGAACTCCGGATGCTTGCCTGATACTGAACAAGTTATGTGCTTTGATGCGGATATGAATAGCATGCCTAAGCAATATAAAGGGCTTAAGGACATGATCTATCCTGCGAACCAGATGTTGTTTCATTGGTTACGAAACTACTGTGAATACGATGAAAAGCAAGTTAGAAGTATCTCTGAGCGTATACGACAACTTAAGCAATCTATGTCGGGAGATCTCACCACCTTAGAGATGAATACCGTTAACGAAGAGTGGGATATCGAAAATCAGTCAGGGTGCATACCAAATAATGTAATCGTATTTCCTACCAAACCATAAATATTATATCGGCCACCGACTCCAACTACATGACCGGATATGGACCATACCGTTGTCGAATTTCTATGAAAGGTGTTGTTGGCAATATTCACCCTAAGTAGCCGCAAGCGCTATTCATAGCTGTATAGCTCACCACGAGGTTGAAGCTGAAAGTTCAGGATATGTACCGGAAGTATTTTGGAGAGGCTTTATGAGCGCTTCTGATGAGCTTTTGATGGGGTTGATAGGTAGGAGATCTGAAAATCTCTATTTTTCATAATACTAGATGGCAAAAAGCCTCAACCGAAGTTGAGGCTTTTCATATCCCCTAAGGGAAGATGTGGCAGGGGTGGAGAGATTCGAACTCCCAACACGCGGATTTGGAATTCTACAAAACCAAACATAAAAACAGCATGTTAGAGCAATTCAAAAACCAATCGACTCGTATTTCAGTCTATTTCGGTATTTTATTTAGCTACAATTCTATAAGTTAGACTCATTTAAGCACTCGGAATTTTCTGACTCACTTTTGCCCCATTATTTGGTAGACCTTTCACTCATTCATATCCTGTTCACGGACTTTTTCCATATTAAAAGTTATGCGACACAGAAAATATCCCCAATGATTTCCCTCACTAGTCCATTGGGTTAGATTGAAGCTTAAAAAAGAAAGAGCTTATTGCCGATTCATTTAATGCTGGTGTAAACTTGGAAGACATTGGAGAGAGTTGGTGTAAATCATTGGATAGAATGACATTTTTCACTAGGTTAGAGCGCCAGATTCTTTCTGGTAAAAAAACTGCAACGATTAGAGATAAATCTGAAAGCCATTATTACCCTGGACAGGTTGTTGAAGCATTTACTCTCGAAGATGAGCGGAAAATCTGCAGACTAGAAATAGTTGATGTTGAGAATGTTGAGTTTGAAAATCTCTGTAGAAAACATGCCAAAGCGGAGAATTTACCATTTGTTTTTATGCTCAAATGGCTATTACGAAAGATATACCCAACGGAATCTAGTTTGTATTTTGTCAGCTTTAAAGTTGTTGGGTAACTCATGGCACCTTAGTATAAACATTCATCCGCGGCAATCTGTAACTAAGAAATGCCCCATTGCGTACTTAGAACACATGAAGACATCATGAGAATGATTTTGGCGACAGCTTGTTGCCAAATTGTCCAACACCTATTTTTGCAAGAGGCTATTGCAAAATTGCGGTATAGGTTGCTTCGTAAATTATTTATGCCCCTTTATCAGCTAGAACAAGAACTCATTCATATCCTGTTAATGGCAATTTA